>NZ_JBALOZ010000234.1:5304-22036 GCF_036965125.1 Bacillus sp. JJ1503 | reverse complement strand
AGTAATAAGAGCCAGCTAATGTAGCTGGCTCTTGTTTATTAAAAATTTATTTCTGAATGGGAGGATTTTTTAATTTAATGAAGAATTATTAAATATTGAGAGTATAGTGTTCTTTTACCTGTTTAATATCCTCGTCAAACTTTGCATGTGTCGCCTGGAATACTTTTTCAAACACATCACCTAATTCTTTTTCGAGCACCTTGATTCCTTCCCCTGTGATACCTCCCTTTACACAAACCTTTTCTTGAAGCGTTGGCAAAGTATAGAATCCTTTTTTCATTAGATCTCCCATACCAATTAACATATTCTCAGCTAGTGTTGTAGCAGTCTGCTGGTCAATTTCTGTCTCATTTACTGCTGCCATAATAAACCTTTGTGTTAAATAGCTGAAGAAGGCTGGTCCACAACTTACAATGTCAGATGCCACTCTCGTAATGTTTTCTTCGATTTCAACAATCCTGGAAATTTCGCCAAACATCTTTTTAATAATTGATTTCCACTCTTCCTTGCAGTTCTTTCCAAATGATAATAAAGAAACACCTGAAAGTGCTCGATTTGTAATACTTGGTATGACTCTTGCGACAGAACAAGTTGCAATATTTTCTAGCTGATCAACACTAATTGGACTCGTGATGGAAACGATACATTTTTCTTTAGTTAAAAACGGGGTAATATCTTTAATGACGTTGTGAACATCATGTGGTTTAACACAAATAAAGATGAGCGAGGATTTCTCCGCCACATCCTTCCCAGTTGCTGCAACATTTATTTCTTGATTATTCTCCTTTATTTCCAAAGCTTTTGATAAAGTTCGATTGGTTATTGTTATGGAAGAAGGGGAAACGGCCTTCCCATCAATTAAAGCTTCTGTTAGTATTCTCCCCATATTACCTGTACCAATCATTCCAATTTTCAATGTCCTTCCCTCCTTCACAAGCGAGCTTTCTCCTATACATTATGAAATTCCTTAATAGAATATGCTAAATATGAAAGGATGATATAGTTGTTACACTTGATTAAAGAGCACAAAATTCACATTATTGCAGGTTTAGCTGCTTGTCTTGCAGCCTTTTATTTTATTTATCAGCCGATGGAGGATCAAAGTACGGTCTTTGAAGAACATGAACTCATTCTATCAAGCGAGCAAATAAGTACTGAAAATCTGGAGGAGGCAAAAATCGATGAGACCCTTTATGTCGATGTAAAGGGAGCAGTAGAAAAGCCTGGAGTATATGAAGCCAAAAGCAATGACCGAGTCATCGACATCATTAACAAGGCTGGTGGATTAATTGAATCAGCGGACGAAGCAAAAATAAACTTTGCTATGAGGGTTGAGGATGAGATGGTTATTTATGTAGCGAAAATGGGTGAGGAATCTGAGGAAGCTGTTGGGGCTTTAATAGGCGGAGGGTCTCTAGGAGCAGGTCAAGCAAAAAATGATGGAAAGGTTAATCTAAACACAGCTAATGAAGCTGAATTACAAACCCTGACAGGAATAGGGCCTGCCAAAGCCGCGGCTATTATTGAGTTTCGCGAGACAAACGGTCCATTTAAAGCGATTGAAGATCTAAAATCCATTAGTGGAATTGGGGAAAAAACCTTTGAGAAATTGAGAGACAGTATTAAAGTAAAATAAAAAACAATATTGACCCATTTTGCCATGAGGCTTAAACTTGGCATATAAGAAAAAGTCTTTGAAAGGTTTGTAAAATTTATTGTAAGGAGCTGGGAAAGTGGGAAGAAAAAGCTGGGATGAATATTTTTTAAATATTGCAACTGAGGTAGGATCCCGTTCGACATGCCCAAGATTACATGTGGGCTGTGTAATTGTTAAGGATAAGCATATTGTATCAACTGGCTACAATGGATCTATTCATGGTCATGACCATTGTGAAGATATAGGCTGCTTAATAAATGATCAGGGAAGATGTATTCGTACTCTTCATTCAGAGCTTAATGCTGTTCTGCATGCTGATAGAAGTTTATTAAAAGGGGCTACTGCCTATGTGACTCATGAGCCATGTGAAAATTGTGCTAAGACAATTGCTCAATCCGGTATTAGTAAAATTGTTTATCGACACGCCTATCCTAATAAATATAATGAATATTTTTTGAAAAACGTTGAAGTGGTTCATCTTCCTTATGAGGAAGTATCGAATTAAAAGGTATAGGGTTTTACCTATGCCTTTTAACCACTAAATGGATAAAGGAGAAAGAATAAAATGAAGGGCAAATGGATTTATTTCACCGTTGCATCGCTGATGGGAATATTAGCAAGCTTTATCAATGTTTTTATCTGTATCTCTCTATTATTTCTGTTAATATTTCTCTATAAAAAGAAAAATTTTTCAAAGAGGCAGCTTCTTGCAGTAAGTATTTTTTTTATCATATTTTTATTGCGAAGTGAAATGATCGAAAGAGCAAATTTCAGCCGACTAGTTCAAGGTGAAACAAATTTTATTGTTTATTTGCAGGAAAATCTAAAGGTAGATGGAGATACATTTACCGGAACAGCCAAAGAATTAAAACAAAATGAAAGGCTTATTCTTACGTATAAAATAAAAACTGAAAAAGAAAAAGCTGATATACTAAAAAGGTTAAAAACAGGGATGGCCTGTACAATCAGAGGTACATTAGAAGTGCCATACTCCTCAACAAACCAATATGCTTTTGATTATAAGGAGTATCTCTACCGAAATCATACTTATTGGATATTAAAAGCAGATTACTTAACACCCTCCAAATGTATGCCTCAGAAGAAAACACCACTATCATTTTTCCGTACACTTAGAGAAAATGGGATTGAATATATACATAATTATTTTCCAAAGGAAACAGCGCCCCTAGCTATTGCTCTGCTGTTTGGGGATCGAAATTATATTGAAGAAGACGTCCTAACCGCCTATCAAAAGCTCGGGATCGTTCATTTATTAGCCATATCGGGTCTTCATGTTGGAATGCTTTTCGGGATGATTTTCTTTCTTGGCATACGGGCAGGGGTGTCAAAAGAGAAAATGACATCAACCTTGCTTATATTATTGCCATGCTATGCCCTTATTACAGGTGCTTCCCCTTCTGTCATTCGTGCTGTTTTTATGATGATCATATTTTTAGCTCTTCAAAAATGGGGAAGGAACTTTTCACTTTTAACTATTGATGTAATAGGCATTGTCTTCATCTTATATACCTTTTTTTCTCCTTATGTTATTTATAATGTTGGGTTTCAGTTATCCTTTGGCGTAAGCTTTTCCCTTATACTATCCGCCCCCATTATCTTAAAACGCTTCTCTAATCCGATTTCATTATTATTTGCCACTTCTTTCATTTGCCAGCTGGCGGCTACCCCAATCATGTTTTACTATTTTTTTGAAGTTTCATTCATCTCTGTACTAGCTAATATTCTGTTTGTACCTCTATTTTCAATATTCATATTGCCTGCCTTATTTATCATCTTCCTCCTACATCTTTTATTTGGCGGGAATATTAATTTTCTCGTGACTTTAATGAATTTCATTATTTATTGGATGGATGGTATTGCTGGGGGGCTAGCTCAATTGCCATTTGCAACGATTGCTTTAGGAAGGCCCCATTTCATCATTTTGTTTCTTTATTTGATCATATTCCCCTGTTACTTTTCCTTATGGGAGAAAATGAGGGGGATAAAAAAGTCTCTGATCATTCTAATCTTGCCGACCCTCCTATTATTACTGCACGGTTCTGTGAATTTTCTATCTCCATACGGAGAGATTACCTTTATTGATGTTGGGCAGGGGGAAAGCATCTTCATAAGACTTCCTCACAGTCAAGGGAACTACCTAATTGATACTGGAGGTACATTAAGGTTCCATACAGAGGAGTGGAAGTTAAGAAAGAATCAATATGAGGTTGGTAAGGAGGTGGTCGTACCTTATTTAAAGAGCAAGGGAATTAGGACAATCCATAAGCTCATTTTAACGCATGGGGATACAGATCATATAGGAGGCGCTCCTGCAATAATAGAAGAAATGAAAGTGAAGAATATTATTTTACCAAAAAGCGAGGAGCTTTCAGAGCTTGAAAAAGTGATCCTATTAAAAGCTAAAAACAAAAAGATTCCCTATTATTTTACAAAATCGGGTGATAGCTGGACGGAAGGTAAGGTTAATTTTCAAGTTTTATCTCCTCAACCGGGAATGGAGTCAGAAAGAAATAATGGTTCCATCGTTTTGTATACAAAAATCGGGGGGTTAACATGGCTGTTTACAGGGGATTTGGAGGAGAGCGGGGAAGAAAAATTAATTAGCCGTTATCATAATTTAAAAATTGATGTATTAAAGGTTGGTCACCACGGCAGTAAATCATCTACCTCCAGTTCGTTCTTAAATCGAATAGAACCAAAGCTTGCCGTTATTTCTGCTGGCAGGAACAATCGTTACGGCCACCCAAATAAAGAAATACTAAATAGCTTAGATGAAAGAAGTATTAAAGTATTACGGACAGATCTAAATGGAGCCATTACTTATTATTTTAAAGGAGACCTAGGAACCTTTTCTACGCAGATGCCATAAGATGTAGTAAATAAATCAGGAATTGAAAAAGAGACTGCTATTTGCAGCCTCCAAAATTTCCTATGTAGTCATTAAGAGCCTACTACTTTAACGACTGTTGCAATAATAAATAACGTTGCAAAGAAACCGAAAGATACGATAAATCCTACTCCAGAGTCAATAGCATCATTGCGTTTATACTGGACGTCTTTTTCAAATTCATTCACTGTCTACCCCTCCTATTTCCATTATAGTATAAGCTAAAGCGAAGAAAAAATCTAGCTTTCCTCTAACAGCATTTCCTCTAGTGACAAGAGTTGTCACAAATAAGTTTAACTTGAATGGTCACAATAATGATACAGTGATGCACCGTCGTGGCTTGAGTATCCTAGGCCTCATGTTCCGACGTTCATTATAGATGAGGGAATTGGCACAAGATCGGTTCGTGTCAATTCCTTATTGCCTTTACAATTGGTCTGAAAAATGAATGGTAAAGTTTGAGCAACTAGGACATTTGTGTACACTTTGTTACTTGTCAAATTGGACAAGGTTCATTAGGATAAAGATATCCCAATGAGAACGGAGAGAAAGACAGTGGTTTTTGAATTATGGAAGCAAATTAAAGCAAAAAATCTTTCTCCGATTTTTCTATTATACGGAGCGGAATCATTTCTTATTAATGAAACAAAGCAGTTATTAATTTCCAATATCCTTACTGAGGCTGACATGGATTTTAACCTTTCCTCCTATGATTTAGAAGAAACACCGATTGATGCTGCACTTGAAGATGCGGAGACACTGCCTTTTATAGGTGAAAAGAGACTCATTTTTTTACATAATCCTGTTTTTCTGACATCTGAGAAAACAAAAGAAAAAGTTGAGCATAATTTAGCAAAGCTGGAGGCTTATATAAAAGCACCATCTCCATATTCCATTGTTGTTTTTATTGCTCCTTATGAAAAATTAGATGAACGGAAAAAGCTTACGAAGGAATTAAAAAGAAGTGCAGCGGTTTTGGAGGCCAAAAAGCTGAATGAAGCGGAGTTAAAAGGATGGATTAGAAAACGTGCTGCTTATAATGGTGTTGAAATAGAAGATGAAGCAGTCGAATACATGCTAACTCTTGCAGGTACAAATTTGTTTTTACTAACGAGTGAAATGGATAAGCTTGCATTATATTCAGGTGCGGGCAACAGAATTGATCTCCAATTAGTTGAAAGATTAGTTTCTCGTTCTTTAGAGCAAAATATCTTTGCTCTAGTAGATAAGATTGTGCAACGGAAAATTGAGGAGGCTTTACGGATCTATTATGATCTGCTTAAGCAAAATGAAGAGCCGATCAAAATTTTATCTGTTATTACTGGACAATTTAGGCTGATTTATCAAGTAAAGGAGCTAGCTAGAAGAGGATATGGCCAACAGCAGATTGCAGGGGCCTTAAAGGTCCATCCTTTCCGCGTTAAGCTAGCTGCAGGACAGGCTCAAGCTTTTGATGAAAAAGAGCTAGCGCAAATAATGAAATTATTAGCAGATGCAGATTTTCAAATGAAGACAGGCGGTATGAATAAAGAATTGCTAATAGAGATGTTTCTGTTTCGCCTATATAGTAAACCAAATTAAAACGACCTAATTGGTCGTTTTTTTGCATAATAAAAGGCTATCTTTAGGAAGATAGCCAAAGCAAGCTTACGCGTTTAAAGTGTTCATTTTTTTCATTAAACGAGACTTTTTACGAGCAGCAGCGTTTTTGTGGATAAGACCTTTAGAAGCAGCTTTGTCTAATTTACGAGCAGCATCAACGAAAGTTTCTTTCGCAGCAGCAGCATCGTTAAGAACGATAGCAGCATCAACCTTCTTAACAGCTGTACGCATAGCAGATTTAACAGTAGCGTTTTGAGCGTTTTTAGATGCGTTCGTTTTCACACGCTTAATAGCAGATTTAATATTTGGCATTCCATTCACCTCCTGAGGGCAGCATCGAGATTATATTATAACTCGACATAAACATTCATTAACAATTTAATATTAAGAACAAGTGATATTTTATCAAACACGCTTGAATTTTGCAATACTCTCCCTTAGTTTTTCCTAATTTCGGACAAATTAAGTTAGGAGTTTTACTGAATGTTTTGCTAAGAAAAGGAAAGAATAGTAAATAGTCTAACTTATAGCAAAAGATGCGAGGGGGATTCAATATGGAAGAGTCAATGGATTTGAGTAAATATTCGATTAGAACAGATTTGGCTATTGAAGCACGGGAAATGGTCATAGCGGATCGGGATAAACATATTCAAGAGGAAGAAAATCTTTCGCATATTGAAGGGGTTATCATTAAAGAAAAAGAAGAGGATGATATTAAAGTATCATATGTTGAAGTGACAAAAGAAGGAGCCAAATCTTTAGGGAAAAAAGAAGGGAAATATTTAACACTAGAAGCAATAGGCATTCGCCAGCAAGATACACCTATGCAAAAAAAAGTTGTAAAAATATTCGCCTCAGAGCTTGCTCAGTTTTTGAAGCAGCTTGGTATTAAAGAGGATGCCTCCTGTTTAGTCGTCGGACTGGGAAATTGGAATGTAACTCCTGATGCTCTTGGACCGCAAGTTTGTGAAAACCTTCTTGTTACGCGACATCTCTATCAATTACAGCCTGAAAGTGTTGAAGAGGGCTATCGTCCTGTCAGTGCTATTGCTCCTGGAGTTATGGGGCTAACAGGTATAGAAACAAGCGATATCATCTTTGGAATTGTTGATAAAACGAAACCAGATTTTGTGATTGTCATTGATGCACTCGCCTCACGTTCATTAGAAAGAGTAAATTCGACCATTCAAATTTCAGATACAGGTATTCATCCTGGTTCAGGCGTTGGAAATAAGCGTAAAGAAATTAGCCAGAAATCATTAGGGATTCCTGTCATTGCCATTGGCGTTCCAACTGTTGTTGACGCTGTATCTATTACAAGTGATACGATCGACTTTATACTAAAACACTTCGGGAAAGAAATGAGAGAGGGGAACAGACCTTCAAGATCGTTGGCACCTGCAGGAATGAGCTTTGGCGAACGCAGAAAGCTGACTGAAGAAGACCTGCCAGAGGAACACCATAAAAAAACTTTCCTTGGTATGATTGGAACACTGCCTGATGAGGAGAAGAGAAAACTAATATATGAAGTCCTCTCTCCGATTGGACATAACCTAATGGTAACACCGAAAGAAGTAGATATTTTTATTGAGGACATGGCAAATCTTCTTGCCAATGGGCTAAACGCGGCATTGCATCAAAATGTTGACCAAGAAAATGCAGGTTTTTATACAAGGTAAATATTTCTGTTCTATCCTTTCTAGCGAAGTCATATGAATTACTAGACTAGCAAAGAGAGGTGGAAGAATGAAACCTATTAAAACGAACGGAATTGCTGTGTTTATACAAGGGACAAGCTTACTAAAAATATTTGGCGGTTTTCTGCTGTTCTTATTTATGATTTTTTCACTGAGCGGTGTTTTAACTGTGTTAAAACCCGAATATAGAATCAGCTCATCATCTGTAAATACGGCTGCTAATAAAATAACAGGAGAAATGCTCTATCATTTCCTTGGTTGGGAAAACCATCATTTTATGCAAAGCTTGGACGAGCAGACGGGCTCCCCAACCATCATGAACATGTTATTTAAACTTTCTACTAATATCAATTTAGATGATCCAAGAAGTTTATTGGGCAGGGAATTACCCTATTTCTCTATATATGACAAGGAAATTTTAGTCGCAGGTGAAGGCACGAATTATACGAATATGCCATTTGAATCCGCCCCGCCCATTGAGCTCCTTAGGGCTGAACAGCAAGCTACACTTCAGAATATCGAGGATTTAGAGAAGCCAAGTGGAGAAAAAACAGCAGAACCATCCATAAACACTACAGGAGATAGAAAAGTCGTTTATTTGTATTTTTCCCATAATACGGAATCCTTCCTTCCGTATTTAAAGGATGTGACTAATCCTAATTTGGCTCATCATTCCCAATTAAATGTTACTAAAATTGGCGATAAGCTACAGGAAGAACTGGAGAGTAAAGGGATCGGGACAACTGTTGAAAAGACGAATATACAAGCAAAATTGAATGAAAAAGGATGGGATTATTGGCGATCCTATCAAGAATCTAGATCAGTTGTTCAAGCAGCAACGAGTAATGACCGAAATTTGACTTATTTAATTGATATTCATAGGGATTCCCATAGAAAAAATGATACAACGAAAGAGATTAATGGAAAACCATATGCAAAGCTAGCTTTCGTCATTGGAACAGAGCATCCGAATTATGAAAAGAATGCACGTTTAGCCAATGAATTGCATAAAAGACTCGAGGAAAAATACAAAGGTTTAAGCAGAGGGGTTCTGCCGCAGCAAGGATCGGGCAATAACGGTATATATAATCAGGATTTATCAGAAAATGCCATATTAATTGAATTTGGCGGTGTTGATAACACATTTGAAGAATTAAATCGGTCGGCAGAGGCACTAGCAGACGTATTTAGCGAATTTTATTGGCAAGCAGAAAGTGTTAGTAATCCTGTACAAGAACAGTCTGAAAAGAAATAGTATAGATAGGTGATCAGTTATGAAATGGTTTATGTTGAAGACCTTTTTCCTTACAATACTCATGTTTATTGTTGTATTATTTAGCATGCAGCAGGCTAGTGAAGGGATAACAAAGATGAAAGGCTATAATGATGCAAATTTCAAAGGAGCATTTACCTTACAGGAGAATGACAGTGGAGGTCTGCAAGCATCCATTTTAGGCAATGATGTTTCTAGTCATGACCTCGAGCAGAAAAAAGCGAAGCTGGAGGAAATGAAAGCCTATAACTTTTTTTCAACAATGGGTAAGAAGCTATCTGAAGGCATATCTACTATGACTGAAGACGTGGTACATTTCATAACCGATTTAATAAGAGAAAAATAATGCGGCTGCAGCGATGCGGCCTTTTTTGTTTTATACTAGAATACATCCGAAGTGAAACTTATTTTTTGTTTCATCGTATATTAATCAGCCACTGGCATTGAATCTTCATAAACGGACTGCTATAATCTAAAAATAGTGCATATTTTGTGCGTTAAAAGGAAGATATTTTTTATTAGATGTTTTACACTGGCGCAAAGAGCGCATGCGCTTTTCTATGTAGGAGTGAAATAATGAACAGAGAAGATAGACTTAATAGACAATCAAAGATACGGAATTTTTCTATTATCGCTCATATCGATCATGGAAAATCCACTTTAGCTGACCGAATATTAGAAAAGACGAATACTTTAACGTCAAGAGAAATGAAGGATCAGTTGCTAGATTCTATGGATTTAGAAAGAGAACGAGGCATTACAATAAAGCTAAATTCAGTTCAATTAAAATATAATGCGAAAGATGGAGAAACTTACACCTTTCATTTAATCGATACACCAGGGCACGTCGACTTCACTTATGAAGTGTCCCGCAGTTTGGCTGCATGTGAGGGTGCCATTCTAGTTGTCGATGCAGCACAAGGGATTGAAGCACAGACACTAGCAAACGTGTATTTAGCAATTGATAATGATTTAGAAATTGTGCCGGTCATTAATAAAATAGACCTTCCTAGTGCTGACCCAGAGCGTGTAAGGAATGAAATAGAAGAAGTAATCGGTCTTGATGCTTCTGAGGCTGTTCTTGCTTCCGCTAAAGCTGGCATCGGTATTGAGGACATTTTAGAACAGATCGTAGAAAAGGTTCCTGCACCAACAGGAGATCCGGACGCCCCTCTAAAAGCACTTATTTTTGACTCGTTATTCGATGCTTACCGTGGAGTTGTAGCTTATATCCGAGTAGTCGAAGGAACAGTAAAAGCTGGGGACAAAATTAAAATGATGGCAACTGGCAAGGAATTCGATGTAGTTGAAGTTGGTGTCTTTTCCCCAAAAGCACAAGTCCGTGAAGAGCTGACTGTTGGGGATGTAGGGTTCTTAACCGCAGCAATCAAAAATGTTGGCGATACTCGTGTGGGTGATACCATTACAAATGCAAAAAATGGCGCAACCGAGCCCCTTCCTGGATACCGTAAATTGAATCCGATGGTTTTTTGCGGATTATATCCAATCGACAGTGCCAAATTTAATGATCTTCGTGAAGCTTTAGAGAAACTTGAACTTAATGACTCGGCTTTACAATTCGAGCCCGAAACATCTCAGGCTCTCGGGTTCGGCTTCCGCTGCGGATTTTTAGGACTCCTTCATATGGAGATTATCCAAGAGCGTATCGAGCGTGAATTCAAAATCGATTTAATTACAACAGCACCAAGTGTAATATATGATGTCATTTTGACAGATGGCTCCAATATTAAAATTGATAACCCATCCAAAATGCCAGATCCGCAAAAAATTGAACGCGTTGAGGAGCCATATGTAAAAGCAACCATGATGGCGCCAAATGACTATGTTGGAGCGATTATGGAGCTTTGCCAAGAAAAACGCGGAATCTTTATTAATATGCAGTATATGGATGAGACTCGTGTTAATATTACTTATGAAATTCCATTATCAGAAATTGTTTATGATTTCTTTGATCAGCTTAAATCAAATACAAAAGGATATGCTTCCTTTGACTATGAGTTAATTGGTTATAAGCCATCCAAGCTTGTTAAAATGGATATCCTTTTAAACGGAGAAAAAGTTGACGCATTGAGCTTTATTGTCCATAAAGATTTCTCATATGACCGTGGAAAGATAATTGTAGAAAAACTGAAGGAACTTATTCCACGCCAGCAATTCGAGGTTCCGGTCCAAGCGGCAATTGGCCAGAAGATAATTGCTCGTTCAACCATTAAGTCAATGGGGAAAAATGTATTAGCGAAGTGTTACGGTGGAGACATTTCCCGTAAACGTAAGCTGCTGGAAAAGCAAAAAGAAGGTAAGAAACGCATGAAGCAAGTAGGATCGGTAGAAGTTCCTCAAGAAGCTTTCATGGCTGTTTTGAAAATGGACGATACCAACAAAAAGAAGTAAAATAGATAGATTCTATAAAAGGAGGTTGGAAATGCTGTCAAAATAAAAGCGGCTCCGGCCTCTTTTTTAATGAAATAAATAATAAGGGTGTGTTAATAATGATAAAAGCAGCCTATATTCATATCCCTTTCTGTGAGCATATTTGCCACTATTGTGATTTTAATAAAGTGTTTCTCGAAGGGCAGCCTGTTGATGAGTATCTTAATTCATTAAATAAAGAAATGGAGCTAACATTAATTGATTCCCCTGCTGTCCAATTAAATTCCATTTTTGTCGGGGGAGGCACGCCAACTGCATTAAATGAACAGCAGCTTGATATGCTTTGCCGAATCATAAAAGACCGCCTGCCATACAACGAACAAACGGAGTTTACGTTTGAGGCAAATCCCGGTGACCTCTCAGAAGAAAAACTTCGTATTCTTTACGAAGCAGGAGTTAATAGAATTAGCTTCGGGGTACAGACTTTTAATGAAGAACTGCTTAAGAAAATTGGCAGGGTGCATCGGGCAAAAGATGTTTTTCAATCTGTTGAAGCTGCAAAAAAAATAGGGTTCGAAAATATTAGCATTGATTTAATCTATAGCTTGCCTGGACAAACAGTGTCTGATTTCAGAGAAACATTAGAGACTTCTTTCACGTTAGATATTGACCACTATTCTGGTTATTCTCTAATTATCGAGCCCAAAACCGTATTCTATAACTTAATGAAAAAAGGAAAGCTCCAATCTCCAGGAGAAGACACAGAAACAGAAATGTTCAAAATATTAATGGAAGAGATGGATAAACATGGTTTCAACCAATATGAAATCAGTAACTTCTCTAAACCAGGATTTGAGAGCAAACATAATCTAACTTATTGGAATAATGAGTGGTATTACGGATTTGGTGCTGGAGCACATGGGTATGTTAATGGCAAACGTGTTTCCAATCATGGACCATTAAAAAAGTATATGGACTCATTGAAGATGGGGAGATTGCCTATACTCGAAGAAAGCCATGTTACACGGACTGAGCAGATTGAAGAAGAAATGTTTTTAGGTCTAAGAAAAACAGCAGGCGTAGCCATTTCTCGCTTTATCGAGAAATTTGGTGAAAATCCTGTCGAATTATTTAAAGAGGAATTGAAAGAATTAAAAAATCGTGAATGGATCATCGTTACTGAAAATCAGATTCAATTATCGAAAAAAGGACAGTACCTTGGAAATGAAGTTTTTCAGTTCTTTCTAAGATAAAAAATCACATCTCGTTTTTATTGACACCAAACCATTGATTTGATAATTTATTAGTAGAATTAGCACTCACATCTAAAGAGTGCTAACAGAGGTGATAATTGTGTTGACTGATCGCCAATTATTGATCTTTCAGGTTATTGTTGATGATTTTATTCAATCTGCGCAGCCAGTCGGTTCAAGAAGTTTGTCGAAAAAGGACAAAATTACATTTAGTTCTGCGACAATTCGAAACGAAATGTCTGATTTAGAAGAGCTGGGGTTTATTGAAAAAACACATACCTCATCCGGAAGAATTCCTTCCGAAAAAGGGTATCGCTATTATGTGGATCATTTGCTTTCTCCTCAAAAGCTAAATCAGCAGGATATCCATAAGTTAAAGTCTGTATTTGCCGAAAGAATTTTTGAACTTGAAAAGATTGTACAGAGGTCAGCTAAAATATTATCGGAACTGACTAACTATACTTCAATTGTGTTAGGCCCCGCTGTTAAAGATAATAAATTAAAGAGAATTCAAATCGTTCCTTTAAATAATCAGACAGCCATTGCGATCATTGTCACTGATTCTGGTCATGTCGAGAATCGAATGTTTCATCTTCCTGAAACAATGAATTCCGGTGATCTTGAAAAACTGGTCAATATTTTGAATGATCGCTTAGCTGGCGCTCCAATTGAAAGCTTGAATGAAAAAATCTATAAAGAAGTAGCTATTCTTCTAAGGCAGCATATTACTAATTATGATTATATTCTGCATTCTATCGCAGATACACTAAAGATCCCAGCTCACGAGAAGCTATTCTTTGGCGGGAAATCAAATATGCTTAGTCAGCCTGAATTTCATGACATTGAAAAAATAAAAAATTTAATGGATATGATTGAACACGAAGATAGCATTTATGAGCTAATTCGAAAAAACAAGTCAGGAATTAATGTCAAAATAGGCAAAGAAAATAATAATACAGCTATGGAAAATTGCAGTTTAATTACAGCAACATATTCAATGGGTGCTGAACAACTAGGGACCATTGCTATATTAGGTCCTACAAGGATGGAATATTCCCGTGTAATTAGTTTATTGGACTATATTAGCACAGACCTTTCAGCAGTATTGACGAAGCTGTATCAAAGTGATTGACGTTGGAAATATTGACTAAGGGTGGGGGCCCCTCAGGGTCAAGACCCCCATCCCTTTCCTTGTGTTTATTTATTTGTACTTAAAGGGAGGTGAATAAATTGGCAGATGAAAAAAATATTTTAGAAGAAGAAACAATCCAAAATTCTGATCAAGCTGATGAGACTGATGTTTCTGAAACGGAAACTGCAGCCCATTCTGATGATACAGAAGCAGTGAACGAACTTTCTGAAGAAGCTTCTTTAGAAGAACAACTTGTGAAAGCTCAGGAAAAAACGGTTGAGTTAGAGGCCAAACTAGCTGATATAGAAAACCGTTACTATCGTCTTCAAGCCGATTTTGATAATTCCAGACGGAGAGCAAGATTAGATCTTGAATCGTCTGAAAAATATAGAGCTCAAAAGTTAATTTCTGATTTGCTGCCTGCTATCGATAATTTTGAGAGAGCGCTGCAAATGGAATCTGATAATGAACAAGTGAAATCCGTTCTTCAAGGAATGGAAATGGTTTATCGCAGCTTGCTGGAAGCTCTGAAAAATGAAGGAGCAGAACAGATTGAAGCTGTTGGAAAGGAATTTGATCCTCAAGTCCATCAAGCAGTGATGCAAGCTGAGTTGGAAGGCTTCGAGTCAAATACTGTAGTAGAGGAATTCCAAAAAGGCTATATTTTAAAGGACAGAGTGATCCGTCCGGCTATGGTAAAAGTAAATTCATAAGATACATATTTTCGGGAGGTAAGAAACATGAGCAAAATCATTGGAATCGATTTAGGTACTACAAACTCATGTGTTTCCGTTTTAGAAGGCGGAGAGGCAAAAGTTATTCCAAATCCAGAGGGTAACCGCACAACTCCTTCTGTCGTTTCTTTCAAAAATGGGGAGCGTCAAGTTGGGGAAGTGGCAAAACGTCAAGCGATTACGAATCCACATACGATTATGTCTGTTAAGCGTCATATGGGAACAGATTTTAAGGTAGAGGCTGAAGGAAAACCGTATACTCCTCAAGAAATTTCAGCTGTTATTCTTCAACACTTAAAATCATATGCTGAAGAGTATCTTGGTGAAAAAGTAACGAAAGCGGTTGTTACAGTTCCAGCATATTTTAATGATGCTGAACGCCAAGCTACAAAAGATGCTGGAACAATTGCTGGTCTTGAAGTTGAACGTATTATTAATGAGCCTACAGCTGCTGCTTTAGCTTATGGTATGGATAAGACAGATGAAGATCAAACAATTCTTGTATTTGACCTTGGTGGAGGAACGTTTGACGTATCCATTCTTGAACTGGGAGACGGTGTATTCGATGTAAAAGCTACAGCTGGTGATAACCGTCTTGGCGGTGATGATTTTGACCAAGCGATAATCGACTATTTAGTTCAGGAATTCAAAAAAGAAAATGCCATCGATCTTTCAAAAGATAAAATGGCTACTCAGCGTTTAAAGGATGCAGCTGAAAAAGCGAAAAAGGATTTATCTGGAGTCACTTCTACTCAAATTTCCTTGCCATTCATTACAGCAGGGGAAGCAGGTCCTTTACACCTTGAAGTAACATTAACAAGAGCTAAATTTGATGAGCTTACAGCAGATTTAGTTGAACGTACTATGGGCCCTACTCGTCAAGCATTAAAAGATGCAGGACTTTCACCTTCTGAAATTGATAAGATTATTCTTGTTGGTGGTTCAACTCGTATTCCTGCCGTTCAAGAAGCGATCAAGAAAGAAACGGGCAAGGAGCCTCATAAAGGTGTTAACCCTGATGAAGTAGTAGCGATGGGTGCAGCAATCCAAGGTGGAGTAATCTCTGGTGATGTTAAGGATGTTGTCCTATTAGACGTTACACCACTTTCACTTGGTATCGAAACTATGGGTGGCGTATTTACGAAGCTAATTGACCGTAATACAACAATCCCAACATCTAAATCACAAGTGTTCTCGACTGCTGCTGATAATCAGTCAGCTGTAGATATTCATGTTCTACAAGGTGAGCGTCCAATGTCAGCAGACAATAAAACATTAGGCCGCTTCCAACTTGGAGATATTCCTCCTGCACCTAGAGGAATACCTCAAATCGAAGTGACTTTTGATATCGATAAAAACGGTATTGTAAATGTTCGTGCAAAAGATCTAGGCACAAATAAAGAACAAGCAATTACAATTAAATCTTCAACAGGTTTATCTGATGAAGAAATCGAAAAAATGGTAAGAGAAGCTGAAGAGAATGCGGAAGCAGACAAGAAGCGTAAGGAAGAAGTAGAGCTTCGGAATGAAGCAGATCAACTCGTTTTCACTACTGAAAAAACAATGAAGGATCTTGAAGGTAAAGTAGATGAAGCTGAAGTGGCAAAAGCAAATGAAGCAAAAGATGCTTTAAAAGCTGCCATTGAAAAGAATGATTTAGAAGAAATTAAAGTGAAGAAAGATGCTTTACAAGAAATCGTTCAAGCATTGACAATGAAGCTTTATGAAGAAGCTGCTAAACAAGCTCAAGGAGCGCAAGGGGCCGAGGGCCAAGAAGGTAAAAGCAGCGATGACAATGTAGTTGACGCAGAATTCGAAGAGGTTAAAGACGATAAATAAGTCTCAAAATCTTAAATGATGAAAAGTCAAAGTCAGGTCATTCTTGACTTTGACTTTTATTTTTGAATAATAACTGTTAAAATAATCTTTATGTGAAAAGATTCGGGGAGTGGTAATCAATGAGTAAAAGGGATTACTATGAAGTCCTTGGTGTCAGTAAAGGGGCATCCAAGGATGAATTAAAAAAAGCTTATCGAAAGCTATCCAAACAATATCATCCAGACATTAATAAAGAACCAGATGCAG
>NZ_JBALOZ010000234.1:0-5284 GCF_036965125.1 Bacillus sp. JJ1503 | reverse complement strand
AGTTTTAAGTGATGACCAAAAGCGCGCTCATTACGATCAATTCGGCCATACTGACCCTAATCAGGGTTTTGGCGGCGGCGGTTTTGAAGGATTCGGCGGCTTTGAAGACATTTTTAGTACTTTCTTCGGCGGTGGCGGATCACGCAGAAGAGATCCAAATGCGCCACGGCAAGGTGCTGATTTACAATACACAATGACTTTATCTTTTGAGGACGCAGTTTTTGGCAAGGAAACAGAAATTGAAATTCCTCGCGAAGAAACTTGTGAAACTTGTAACGGATCAGGTGCAAAGTCAGGGACAAAGCCTGAAACATGCGGACAATGTCATGGTTCTGGACAGATTAATATGGAACAAAATACGCCTTTTGGTAAAATTGTAAATCGCAGAACTTGTCACCAATGTAATGGTACTGGTAAACAGATTAAGCATAAATGTTCCACTTGCGGCGGGGATGGAAAAGTAAAAAAACGCAAAAAAATAGCAGTTAAAATTCCAGCGGGTATTGATGACGGACAACAGCTCAGAGTATCTGGTCAAGGAGAGCCTGGCGTAAATGGAGGCCCTTCCGGAGATTTATACGTTGTTTTCCATGTTCGCTCTCATGAATTTTTCGAACGTGATGGCGATGATGTCTATTGTGAAATGCCAATCACCTTTGTTCAGGCTGCTATAGGGGATGAGGTAGAGGTACCGACTCTGTATGGAAAGATAAAATTAAAAGTCCCAGCCGGCACGCAAACAGGCACAAAGTTCCGCTTAAAGGAAAAAGGGATCCAAAATGTAAGAGGGTATGGCAAAGGCGATCAGCATATCATCGTTCGTATTGTAACCCCAACAAAGCTGTCAGAAAAACAGAAACAGCTGCTGCATGAATTTGCAGAGATAAGTGGTCAAGTACCACAAGGAGAACAAGAGGAAAGCTTTTTTGATAAAGTAAAGCGTGCATTTAAGGGCGATTAATGGAATGGAGTTGGAAACATTGAAATGGTCAGAGATCAGTATTCATACGACAAATGAGGCAGTAGAACCAATTTCAAATATCCTGCATGAAGCAGGAGCAAGCGGAGTTGTCATTGAAGATCCAATAGAACTTAAAAAGGAAAGAAAAGATCAATTCGGTGAAATCTACCAGCTCAATCCATTAGACTATCCAGAAGAAGGGGTTATCGTCAAAGCTTATTTGCCTGTAAATAGTTTTCTTGCAGAAACGATAGATGGAATTAAAGAAGAAATCAATAATCTCCTTTTATGTTGTCTACAAAGGGGATATTTAGTATTTTGATAAATTGTTTAAAGTTACTTTCTACTAAATAATCCGAAGAGCCTAAAAATAGAGATCACTATCCTTGCAACCGACAGCAATCTCTAAACATACCACTTATTCGCTTTCATTCCTTGAACTCCTAATGCACTAGCAATTACTAAGTCATCGTGATTTTCATCCCCTCGTTTATTACCCATTTTCCCTTTATTTTCAATAAATATCTGCATCTGTTCTAGAGTTTCCTTAGAATTAATATTGATTAATCCTTTTTCAAATTGCTCCTTATAATCAGTTATCAATATTTCTTTTGTGGTATTTGTTGTCATCCAACCAAGCTGCAATCTTTTCTTGCCTATATCGAATACTTTCTGCTTGTACATATTCATATACCGCTTTTCTTTTCGCATTCGTTCAATTAATGGCTTACCATATGAGTTTCTTTCAATCGTTAAGAAAGCATAATTATAGAAACGTCCAACCATATCCAACACATCAGCGAAATCATAAACAGCTATTTTGTTATGTAGAAAGGAAAGAGCTTCTTCACCTTCATCATCAAAAGTTGTAATTGTACTATAGTCTCCACCTGAGCCACTAGCAACATCGATACCAGCATAATATTTCTTACCCTGTTTAGGAAGATGATATATATATAATTGCTTGTTTATGTATCTATGTAACTCTTTATGTATAACTTCAATTAATTCGTCCTTTGGCAATGGATCAATAATAAATTCATATTGTCTTATTACCTTCAGATTATCAAAGACATTATTTCCAGAACTGATAAATGATTCTTGCCATGTAGCCGGATATTCTTGATTAAATTCTGCTTCACTCATATCAAGACGTTTCCAACGTTTCCACATGATTTGCTTAAGAGTTGTCCCATTATCATATAGAATTTTCTCATCTTCTTCTAAGTCCTTTACAGACAGTCGTACACCTTTATTATCTGCCTTAAACCATTTTTCAGCTTCATCGTAATCATGCTTATTTAATTTTAAATAAGCTGAACTGTACCAATTAAAAAAGAACAGTTTATATTTACTGTTCCCTTTTGATGCACTAGACACCATTTTATAAAAGTAGTTCATTCCATTACTTGTTGACTCGATTACAACTTTACTATTTTCATTTTTAGCTAGTGCCTGTTCAGCCGATAATAATAACTTCTCTTGATTATCATAGAAAGCTAGCTCACTCAGTAAAATGTATTCAAATGTATTTCCTCTCCCCACATCCTTGTTACCTGCAACTGTACACACTATCCTAGAACGTTGACCATTAGCAAATTCTAATACTAATTCATCTCTATTGCTCCGTTTCTCTTTAGGAAAATAATCAGGATATTTATCATGGGGGAGATTTTCGTACATTAATTTCAAACGTTCAAATAATGCACTAGAGGATTCTTTTTTGTAGGAAACAATTAAATAGTTCGTATTGGGCTTGGTACACGCCTGATAGATACAATAGGCAAGACTAAATAAAGTCATCCCTAATTGTCGAGCTTTACTGATTATAGTAAATTTAGTTAATTCATCCAGCAATTCCTCTTGCTGTTCATGAAGTTTAAAAAGAACTAACTCCCCTTCAGGATTTACGACCTTAACAAAGTTTTCAATCCAAAGTTTAGGATTCTGTTTGATTGTTTCTAATTTCTGCTTAATTGTCATTCTAACCATATTTTCACCTCCAAAAGCAGAAGGAGTTACATTAACTCAATACCAAATCATCGTCTTCTTCTTTTTCTTCCGTTGCTTCATATTTTTTAGTTACTAACTTTGCATACTCATTGATCTGCTTGCTCATATCCATTAGCAGTTTTACAGCCTTTTCGTCACCTGAACGAGCTTTATTTGAAATCTGGTTGTAAGATTCAAGAATGTCATTTGCAACTCTAGATTGCATCAGTAAATAAACCAAATCAGAATATTCTTTGGAACGCTCCCAGGCTATAAAACTATTCAACGTTTTCAACTCAACACTTTTTAGAAACTGTTCTTCTGATTTCTTCTCATTGCATTGAATATAACCAATATCATGTTTCCACTTAAAATAAGCTGCCTTCTTCCAATGAACTGACTTTAACGCTACATGAATGTTCATTTATATTTCACCCCTAATTCTTTATTAATAATTATTTCTGCACTATAAAAAGAGGACTCCACCTTTAAAGTAGAATCCTCTGAGTTATGTATAATTAGATAGTTACATTTGTAATTGCTGCCCCTGCTTTAGAGTTAAGTAATTTAATTCCAAGTTGCGTTTCAAGGTAAACAGATTGTTTAGACCCATTTGCACCTTGAACAGTTGCAGTAAATGGAATTAATACTGGAGTTTCAACGAAGTCAGGGTTTAAAATTAAAATATCACCTTTTTTCATAGCAGGTGTGTCAATAAATGAAACGTCCCCAAAGGCTGTTGAATAAACAGATGTATCCATCCCCTGCAATTTATCTTTACCGAGAAACGTAACATTTGAAAATTGATTAATAATGTGTTTAGTATGAGCATTCATAAAGGCAACTAAATTATATGAAACTCCTGCATCATACAATTTAGAAATTAAACTTTCAAATGTACCCGGGGTTAAGTCAGCCACACCATCTAATTTATTGTAAGTATTAACAAGATTAATAATACCATTTGTTTCATACTTTCCTGCAGCAAATGCTTTAGTTCCATACAGAAGTTTTTGCTCGATTCTACGTTTAATTGATTCTGTTTTGTTTGCCATATCCTTAGAAAGTAAATCTTGAATACCAATTGCTTCACTTGCTTGAGCCGTGTTAGAAACTTGTGCAGTAGCCCCAAAAAGTTCAAGATAGTTGTCCATTAACCCAGCATCATCGTTAACATGATTTGGGCTATCCCCACCTTCTGGCATTGTTACCGCTGAGGACTCATTGATAGTCTCCTCAATCCATTGTACTGTTGGATTTTTAGCACCAACCGTTTTTCCTAATGCAAACGTTGAAAATGCACTCACTTTAGGATTAGCTAAAATTAAAGTATCCTTAATATCGAAGGATTGTCCTGCCACAAAGTTTTCTGTTGTAAATGCCATAAAAAAATTCTCCTTTAACGATGGTCGTCACCCAATATTTATATATAATAAGTAGTCAAATGACCACGAATTACCTAATTTTTGTTAAATAGTAAAGATGAAAACATAGATTTCAAGTCACCTTTGCTCTTGGCCTGAGTATATGTATCTTCTAGTTTGTGATTTGTTGGTTTATATGAGTTATCAATTTCTTTTTGTTTCACTAATTGTTGAAACTTTTGAATCTGTTCATCCAACTTATCTGGTTCAATATTAGAAAAGAACTCTTTAAATTCCCCTAATCCTTTTTCAGCTAATTTGAGTGAAACATCTTTTTGTTGAATAGTAGCAACGTAATCAGCCCTTTGTTTTTCAAATTCTTGCTTTTTAGTTTCTAAATCAGAAACTTTATTTTGATATTCTTCTACTTGAGCTTTAAGTGTTTCATTTTCTGATTTAAAGGTTATTAATTCATCTTCTAATTTCTTAATTTCAGTATTTTGATTTTTGGTAGATTTTTTTTCTTTGTTATTATCATCAACTACCTTGGTGCTTTCTTCTGACGTTTTATTCACTTTTTCCTGTTTTTCTCTTACCTCTGTTTCTGTTTGAACAGTTTCAACTTCTTTTGTCATTATTGATCTCCTCCTTCATTTTCTATAGAATTCTTGCTAGCACAAACCATTATTTCTGCTCCATTTAATGGAACATATCTTTCATTATTGAAAAATTGAATTGTTTTAATATCGAAGGTACTACCGTACTCCTCCTTTACTAGATTGATAACAGCTTGAATTAATTCTCTTTTTGTCAATACGATTTTCATTCTCATTTCCTCCTTTTATTAATTAAATTTAACTTGCACAGAATCTTGCACTAGAATTGGCTTATTATTTACAAGTCCTGAAAATTCAAAAATAAATTCGTTATGCTCAGTACCAGTACTGAATCATAAAAATAGACACCT
>NZ_JBALOZ010000233.1:0-7425 GCF_036965125.1 Bacillus sp. JJ1503 | reverse complement strand
TAGCAGGGAAGAGCAAGATGAGTTTGCTGCCGCAAGCCAAGTAAAGGCGGTAAAGGCTATTGAAGAAGGCAAATTTAAAGATGAAATCGTTCCTGTTGAGATTCCGCAAAGAAAGGGAGATCCGATTGTATTTGATACGGACGAATACCCGAAAAAAGGAACAACTGTTGAAAAATTAGCTGCACTAAGACCGGCATTTAAAAAAGACGGCAGCGTCACAGCTGGAAATGCTTCGGGCATCAATGACGGTGCTGCAGTTCTAATTGTTATGAGCAGAGAAAAGGCTGATGAGCTTGGGGTTCAGCCACTTGTTGTAATTAAAGGAAATGCAAGTGCAGGAGTGGACCCAAGTATTATGGGCATAGGACCAGTAAATGCTGTTAAAAAGGCACTTGAAAAAGCAGCAGTATCAATGGAAGAATTAGAGTTAATTGAAGCAAATGAGGCATTTGCAGCGCAATCACTAGCTGTAGACAGAGAGCTTCAGTTTAATAAAGATATTCTGAATGTGAATGGAGGAGCCATTGCATTAGGACATCCAATTGGAGCAAGCGGTGCTAGAATTCTAGTGACATTAATTCATGAGATGATAAAGCGTCAGTCGAAAAAGGGGCTTGCCACATTATGTATCGGCGGAGGACAGGGTGTTGCTACCGTAGTTGAACTAGTTTAATAGTGATGGATAAAGCCTAAATTATACGTTCTCGATGAGAGGAGAGAATGACATGAAAACAATTTCTACTTCCTTTAACGAAGCAGTGAAGGATATTCATGATGGTGCTGTTTTAATGGTTGGCGGCTTTGGACTTTGTGGAATCCCGGAAAATTTGATTCTAGCTTTAGTGGAGAAGGGTGTTAAAGATTTAACGGTTATTTCGAATAACTGTGGGGTAGACGAATGGGGGCTTGGTCTCCTGCTAAAAAATAAACAGATTAAGAAAATGATAGGTTCCTATGTAGGTGAAAATAAAGAGTTTGAAAGACAGGTGCTGGCCGGTGAAATTGAAGTCGAACTTCTGCCGCAGGGAACACTGGCAGAAAAAATTCGTGCTGGCGGTGCTGGCATCCCGGCTTTTTATACGCCTGCAGGAGTAGGTACTCCCATTGCAGAGGGGAAGGAAACAAAGATTTTTAATGGAAAAGAATATTTACTTGAAGAAGCCCTAGTCGCTGACTTCAGTTTAGTAAGAGCTTGGAAAGCGGATAAGATGGGCAATCTTGTTTATCACAAAACGGCGAGAAACTTTAACCCGATGATTGCCGCTGCAGGAAAAGTAACGATAGCCGAAGTGGAAAATCTGTATGAAATCGGTGAGCTAGATCCGAATCATATTCATACCCCTAGCATTTACGTGCAAATGCTAATTGAAGGGATTCAGGAAAAACGCATTGAAAGACTGACGTTAGCGAAATAATTTACGGGAAGGAGAAGTTGCCATGAGTAACGATAAAGCTGGAGTTCGTGAAAAAATTGCGCGAAGAGCCGAAAAGGAAATTGAAAATGGCTTTTATGTGAATCTAGGTATTGGAATGCCAACACTCGTTGCTAACTATATTTCAAGTAATAAGCAAGTCGTGCTTCAATCTGAGAATGGTCTGCTTGGCATAGGCCCTTACCCTTCTAAAGAGGGAGTGGACCCAGATTTAATAAATGCTGGCAAAGAAACAGTGACAGCCATTCCGGGTGCTGCTTATTTTGACAGTGCTGAATCCTTTGCCATGATCCGTGGAGGGCAAGTCAATATAGCGATTCTCGGAGGAATGGAGGTCTCTGAAAACGGGGATCTCGCAAACTGGATGATTCCAGGCAAGATGATTAAAGGAATGGGCGGAGCGATGGACCTCGTTCACGGTGCAGGCAAAATTATCGTCATTATGGATCATACGAATAAAAACGGGGAGTCGAAAATCCTCAAAGAATGCACCCTCCCATTAACAGGCAAGGCAGTTGTCAATCGGATTATTACGGAGAGAGCGGTCATTGATGTAACGGACTCAGGACTTAAGCTTGTGGAAGTGGCTAAGGGCTACACTGTTGAGGAGGTTGTCCAATCAACTGAAGCTTCTTTACAGGTAGACGATCATGTTCTAACAGACGCTTATTAAATTTGAGGGGCACAGTTATCAATGGCTGTGCTTTTCCTAATTAAAGGAGAGATACTATGACATTTGGATTTAAAGGAATTGATCATATTCAATTAGCAGCACCAAAAGGCTGCGAGGAGCAGGCAAGATTATTTTTCGGAGAAATCCTTGGTCTAGAAGAAATACCGAAGCCAGAAAATCTCCAAAAGCGGGGAGGCTGCTGGTTTTTATGCGGAAACCAGGAAATACATATAGGGGTGCAAGAAGAATTTCTACCGGCAAAAAAAGCCCACCCTGGCTTAGTTGTAGAAAACTTAGAAGGTTTGCGTAAAGAATTGGAAAATAAAAAGATTATGATAAAAGAAGAACCGCCTATAGAAGGAAGAAATCGCTTTTTTGTCGATGATCCATTCGGCAATAGAATTGAATTTCTCGAGTTTGTAAAATAAGTAATTATGATATAATTGGTGATAAAATTAATTTTATGAGGGGATTTAGATGAAAAAGAAAAAGCAGCATTCCCAGCCTAAAAAGGATGATAAACCAATTACACTTGGCGATATGCTAAACCAAGAATTGATGGAAAAACTAAAAGATACGAAACAGGAATTAAAAGCAGCAGAAGATAAACAAAAAGAAGAGGAAGAGCAAAGAAAGAGAGAAGAAAGAAGATTACGGGAAAAGAACAAGAGCTTTGAAGAATTGCTTGGTGAAAGCAATCTTAACTGGAAGGAATATAAATAGGGTGATAAAAAAATCGCTTAAGTTTAAGCGATTTTTTTATTGCATTATTATCTATGCTGCTCATACAAACTCATTTTTGTGATTGATTCTATAATGGAGAGCTCATCTCCCGATAATGGTTCTGCTACAATGGCTTTTGCGTTTTCCTTAACTTGTAGAACAGTGCTAGCTCCTGCAATAACAGACGAAACAGCAGAATGAGCTAAATTATATTGCAAGGCAATTTCTGTCATGGAACGGGTATGAGAAAGTTTTTCCCGCAAGAGCGGAATGGTTTCCTGTAATTCTTCCAACTGATAGTCTAAATAGCCTTTTTCCGATGCTTTTTCTAACATTTTATCGCTTAAGATCCCTTTTGCAAGCGGTCCGCGTGTAACAGCTCCTATACCGTTTTTCTGAAGAAGCGGCAGCACTTCCTCTTCCGGACGGCGATCTAGAATACTATATTGAATCATTACAGACACAAGATTCGATTTATTCACATATTCACGAATGACATTAGGCCGAATAGAAGATATTCCGTAAAAGCGGATTAAACCTTCTTCTTTTAACTCCTCGAATGCTTCAATCGTTTCATCGATTGGATCCTCCATCGTCCCGCCATGAAGTTGGTATAAGTCAATATAATCCGTACCTAATCTGCTTAAGCTTGCTTTGACAGCTTCTTTTATATACTTTTTAGAGGGGTCCCAGCTCCAGCTATCTTTGTTGTCATTCCAGCGGTTTCCTGCCTTCGTAGCAATGATGACCTTATCCCTTACATGGCGTAGAGCCTGCCCAACAATTTGTTCGTTTGTTCCGAAATCATATAAGTCGGCTGTGTCAAAGTAGTTAATCCCTGCTTCTAATGCAGCTTCGATAATTTCTTGCGCTTTTTTCGCATCCGTACCGAGGGACATGCAACCAAGTCCGAGCTCACTTACATATAAATCTGACTTGCCCAACTGTCTTTTTTTCATAAAAATAACCTCAATTTCACCTTTTCTTTTTATTTTAACGAAAGAAATGAGTGGACCACAAATAAATTGGACTTTTTTGTAATAAAAAGCTAAATACGGGGTTTCGCAAATAATTCTGTCGCTTTCACAAATAAATTGCCACTTTCGCAAATAAATCCGCGACTTACACAAATAAATCTCAGCCACCTTTATATGAGGTCTTTTTTAGTTCGACCCACTCTTTTATCAACCGATACTCCTTGCTGTAATCCTTTAGCTTCTCCCTGATTTCCCATGCTTTTCCGACTAAGATGACGCCCTTCTCGTGAACATATATTTTCATGTCATACTCCCCCAATTAAAGTATGATAATATGTATGAGTACACTTAAACGGAATAGAACAGGAGTGACTGGAATCATGAGTCGCCTAGAAGAAAAAACGACCAATATTGAAAAAATATTTACTGGAAAAGTAATTAGTCTTCAAGTAGAAGATGTTGAGTTGCCAAACGGAAAAATGTCCAAGCGAGAAGTCATCAAGCATCCTGGGGCAGTAGCAGTACTTGCAATAACAGACGATGAAAAAATTGTCATGGTGGAGCAATATCGTAAAGCATTGGAAAAGACAATTGTTGAAATTCCTGCTGGCAAACTAGAAGCAGGAGAGGATCCAGAGGTTTGTGCAAAAAGAGAGCTTGAAGAAGAAACTGGTTATGACTGCAAAGAAATGGAATGGCTGATTTCCTTCTATACTTCTCCTGGATTTGCCGATGAGATCATTCATTTATACATCGCGAAAGGCTTGGAAAAAAAGGAAAATGCAGCATCACCAGATGAGGATGAATTCGTAAATTTGCTCGAGTTGACGCTTGACGAGGCAGAGCAATATATAAAAGAAAAGAAAATATATGATGCCAAAACTGCATATGCTATTCAATATTTGCAACTTCAAAAGGTGTTGAAAAAGTAAATGAAGGATTACTATTCAGATTTACATATTCATATCGGCCGTACGATGACAGGGAAGCCGGTAAAAATAACAGGAGCAAAATCACTTACATTTACAAACATTATTGAACATGCGCGAAATGAAAAAGGGTTAAACATGATTGGGATTATTGATTGCCATTCTCCCGAGGTAATTCTAGAAATTGCTCAGCTCATGGAAACTGGAGACGTGATCGAGCATCAAGAGGGCGGTTTACAATACGGAGATTTAACCATAATCCCAGGTTCTGAATTGGAAATTTACGATGAGAACTGCCAAGGACCTATTCATGTACTTTGTTATTTTCCTACATTAACAATGATGAAGGAATTTTCGTCCTGGCTTTCGCACCACTTGAAAAATATCACTCTAAGTTCACAAAGAATTTATGCTTCAGGCCGTGAGCTTCAGACAAAGGTAAAAGAATTAAGCGGATTATTTATCCCAGCCCATGTGTTTACACCTTTTAAAAGCCTTTATGGAAAAGGGGTACACAGATCTTTAGAGGAAGTGTTTGATAAAAACCAAATTGACGCCATTGAACTTGGATTAAGTGCTGATACAGCAATGGCAGATCAAATAAAAGAGCTGCACAACTATTCATTTTTAACGAATTCTGATGCTCATTCCTTAAAGAAAATTGCCAGAGAGTATCATGTCCTCCAAATGGCTGAACCTTCTTTTCTAGAATTGGAGAGGGCGTTAAAAGGAGTGGATGGGCGGAGAATCAAAGCAAACTACGGACTTGATCCGCTTCTTGGGAAATATCATCAAACCGTATGTTCCCAGTGCTTTGCCCCATTTGATCCGATTCATAATGAATGTGTAAATTGCGGTAGCACAAAGTATATTAATGGGGTCGCTGACAGAATTGTTGAATTAAAAACAGCAAGTGAATCTCCAAATCATCGGCCGCCATATGTACACCAAGTTCCGCTGGAGTTCATTTCGGGGCTTGGTCCAAAAATGCTTCAAAAATTACTTGATCACTTTGGTACTGAAATGGCCATCTTGCATGAGGTTCCATTAGAAAAATTAAGTGAAATTATTCCTACAAAAACTGCAGAACTTATCGTAAAGGCCAGGGAAGGAAAACTGAGTCTTACAGCAGGAGGCGGCGGTAAATATGGGAAAATTGCTGATTAATACAAGTACAAACAAGAGAAAAAGACTGTTTAATTCAGTCTTTTTTCTCATTATTAACAAAAAATATTATTTATTTTTCTTCACTATTGCAAACACACAAGTATCCCTTAGCTCTTTACCATCAGCGCTTAGGTCATTATTCACTAAAATGCCTTCTAATCGGATTCCTAATTTTTCAGGTATCTTTCTGCTGCTGATATTTTTCGGGTCACAGCGAATTTCAATCCGGTTTGCTTCTAAATCGTTAAAAGTAAAATCAATTAAACCGCTAACTGCTTCTGTTATATAACCATTTTTTTGATGGCGGGAGTCACACCAGTAGCCAATTTCAAATTTTCGGACATCCCAATTTATTCGATGCAAGCCTGTGGAACCAACGAACACTTCATCTTCTTTTCTAAAAATATGAATTCGAATATCTTCCCTCGATAAAAATTGAGAATAAGATTTACGGATATTTATTTCGACATCATCAACCGATTGTTCTTTGTTAGCAAAAGGAAGCCATTGCTTCAAATCTTCAATAGAGGCCTGGATTGATTCATGAACGGTTCTCCCATCGCCTGGCATACAAATTCGCATATAAAGTCTCTCAGTTTCAATTCTATCCGGAAATTCAATTAATACTGGATTCATCGTAAAAATCTCCCTCCTGAATTAAGTCAATTTTGACTATTATAATGTAAAATTCAAAAAAATCAACTGTATTTTTTCTGCTCTAAATTTGTCATACAGCAAAAGGACAAGCATACAATTTAATAACAGAATTGTTGCAGGAGGAAGAGCAATGAGAAAAAAAATGTACCAGAACGTCATCGCAACCCATTTTCGTGAGCATTCCTCAATTTATTTGTTTGTGATTGTTTTATTTCTAATGGGTGTTATTTTCGGAGCCATCGTTGTCAACAGTTTAAGCTTAACGCAAAAGGAAGATTTATTTTTTTATTTATCCCAATTTTTTAGCCAAGTTTCTAATGAGGAAGTTGCAACTACGAAGGATCTTTTCAAACAAAGTCTCTTTCATAACATGAAATTTATTGGGTTAATGTGTATTTTAGGTATATCCATTATCGGTCTTCCGATCATCCTCATTCTTTTATTTATGAAAGGGATGGTTGTCGGATTTACAGTTGGATTTTTAGTTAATCAAATGGGCTGGAATGGATTTTTATTATCCTTTGTTTCTGTTTTGCCGCAAAATTTTATCATCATTCCGATATTTATCATCTCAGCCACGCTAGCCGTTTCTTTTTCATTAAAAATGATTAGCAGACAATTTATGAAAAAACTCGGGCCGCCGGTAATGCCTTTGTTTGGAAAGTATATGATGTCATTTGCTTTTGCCCTCGTGTTTTTATGCTTAGCTGCTGGAATTGAGGCCTTTTTATCCCCTATCTTAATGAAATCGGTGATAAATTCATTATAATGACAGAGTTATTTTAAATAATTCCTATTTAATAATAATTACCTTTGCTTAATTGTAATAATTTTATTTTGAATCTCCTCCATTATCTGCTATAATG
>NZ_JBALOZ010000232.1:4661-14435 GCF_036965125.1 Bacillus sp. JJ1503 | reverse complement strand
ATTTTTGGCGGTGTTAAGCGTATTGCTAAAGTTGCAGAATGGGTCGTTCCTTTCATGGCAGCTGCTTATGTATTAATTGCACTTATTATTATTGGATCTAATTTTGCCGATATTCCAGCAGTTTTTGGACTCATTTTTAAAAGCGCTTTCGGAGCTGAAGAAATGTTTGGCGGTATTATTGGTTCAGCTATTATGTGGGGAGTAAAACGCGGTCTATATGCGAATGAAGCTGGTCAAGGTACAGGTGCTCACCCAGCTGCGGCTGCTGAGGTATCCCACCCTGCTAAGCAAGGTCTTGTGCAAGCGTTTTCAATTTATTTAGATGTATTCTTAGTCGTTACAGCGACTGCATTGATGATTTTATTTACACAACAATACAATGTAATCGACGAAAAAACTGGAACAGTACTAACTGAAAACCTTCCAGGAGTTGAACCAGGAGCTGGTTACACTCAAGCGGCAGTTGATACGCTCATTCCAGGATACGGTGCAGGATTTGTTGCCATTGCTTTATTCTTCTTTGCCTTTACGACTATTTATGCTTATTACTATATCGCGGAGACAAACTTGGCCTATCTAGTACGTGGTAAATTCAAGGGAATTGCTTTTATTGCACTAAAACTCATCCTTTTAGGTACCATTTTCTTTGGATCAGTAAAAACTGCAACAACAGCATGGGCAATGGGCGATATCGGACTCGGAATTATGGTATGGCTAAACTTAATTGCGATTCTATTGTTATTTAAACCAGCGCTTATTGCTTTAAAGGACTATGAAGAGCAGCTTAAGGAAGGGAAAGATCCAGAATTCAATTCGTCTAAATATGGAATTAAGAATGCTGAGTTCTGGGAAAATGGTTATCAAAATCCTGAAAATAAAAAAAGGGATAAGGTATCATAAAGTGAACTTCTAACCGTGCGAATCCTTCGGATAGTTAGTTATATTAGGAAAGCACCAGCTTAGTGGCTGGTGCTTTTCTAATGACAAATTTTCCGAACGAGAATGTTCTTAATAATGAGTGTTAATTAACATATAAACCTCTTACTCTTTTTAACTAACTGCGACTTTCTCTACATCGGGATTGTCATGGGAAACAAGGGCGTATTTTTCCCATTTTCTGCTTTTCCATCTAAAGTACATGATGATGGCTCGAGTCCACTCATCGGCTGCAATTGCTAACCAAACGCCTGGTAAGCCAAGATCAAGGTAAAACACAAAGAAATAGCCTAATGGGAGACTCATTCCTACCATTGAGAACGCACCGATGATGACAGGGAAGGTTGCATCTCCTGCTGCACGTAACGAATTAATGACTACAATGTTAATCGTGCGCCCCGTTTCCAGTAGAATACTTAATAGTAAGACGCTCGCACCTAAACGAATGATCTCAGGATCATCTGTGAACAGCGCCATTAACGGTTTGCGAAGTATGATGACGATGGCTACGATTATCAAAGTAGCAGCACTCGCCCATTTTAAACTTTTCCAAACCCGGACATAGGCTTCATCCTTTAGATTTCCGCCAACAAGCCGACCGACGATGATCGATGTTCCCATCCCGATGGCTAAGGCAAATAAATACATGAACATAGAAATATTTGCTGCATACTGTCTTGCTGCAAGTGAGTTCTCACCGAGAAAAGTTACATAAAATAAGAAGACGATTTGGCATGATTGATACATAACCTGTTCAAAGGCAGAAGGTAAACCGATTTTTAATATTTTCCCAATATATTCTCGTGATAGGTTGAAATAATATTTAATTTCAATGCGGATTTCCATGATTCGATAGAGGAGCCAGAAGAATACAAACAGTGCAAGAAGGCGGCTTAATACGGAAGAAATAGCCGCACCTTGGACACCTAACTCTGGGAATCCAAACTTCCCAAATATTAAACAATAGTTTCCTATAATATGAATCACGTTCATACCAAGTGAGACAAGCATCGCCTGCTTCGTGAATCCATGAACACGAATGATTGCGGCAACTGAATTAATAAGTGCCTGCAAGAAGATAGCTCCACCGACAATCTTTAAATAGCTGTCAGCATATAGTAAGATATCTCCTGATAAATTTGATCCTTCCAATATATTTCTGCTGAAAAGAAGAAAAATCACACTGACAATTAAGCCAACCATTAAATTCATGACTATGGCTGTCGCAGATATTTTCGCGACCTCTGCCATTTTTCTTGAACCGATATATTGAGCAATAACGATGGCCGCACCGTTACCGACTACTTCCAAAATGAGTATGGAAATATGAAGATATTGATTTGCCGCGCCAACACCTGAAACAGCATTATCCGATATTGCACTCAACATAAACGTGTCAACAATACCCATAAGCATAAAAAGAAATATTTCTAAAAATATCGGCCAGGTTAAGTAGAAGAGATTAAATTCCTTCTGTATTCTTGTTGCGTTTTTTACCACTAAGTTCACCTTTTTACAAAGAATTTAATCAAAACAAAAAGTATCTTATAACAATTTGAAGAGTGTTACAAGACTTTTTTTACTGTTCATGGAATGTAATTGTTAACAAAAGTGACAAGTACTGTTTAAGGGATAGCTTTATAGGGGCAAGGGTGGGTAATTAAGAACATAAAGTAGGTGAAACCAACATTGCATGTCCTATAGCTGGGCTTTAAAGGACATAAAGTGGATGTAATCGCTAAAGAATGTCCTTTACCCAGGATTTAAAGGACATATAGTGGAGGAAATCACCTAAGCGTGTCCTATAACTAGGCTTTAAAGGACATAATGTGAGTGTAACCACCAAAGTATGTCCTATAATGGTGCGAATGTTGAGTAATTCAGTAATGGAATGATACACATTTATATAAAAACATGTAAAATCACAAATCCCAAAAATACAAAAGCCATAGTAAAATGAAACTTTCTCCTTTTTCCTGATGCTTTCCATCTGCGTAATAAACCGCTAAATAACAAGATAATCAGGATCCCAATCGCTGCTGCCCCACTAACAGTTTTTGTATTCCAGAGATTAACAAAGCGTGTAGAAATCATCAATGCTGCATGGGCAATGATTAACAGAGTCGCAGTTATTGCAATTGGTATGTGGTATCTCATCATTTTCTTTGAAATTTTTGCAAGTTTTACTTTTACATTTCTTATTTTACTTTTCCTTATAAGGAGAAAGACGAAATACATATTTATATTAATTAAAAATAAAATAAATGCTGCTTGTGCTATGATTTTCCCCATCAAAATATAACTTGAATCATATCCTTGGTACAAGCTCCACAAAACAATGACGAGGATAGTAATGATATTAATGGTCAGCCATCTGGTGATCATATAAACCCTCCTCCACTTTAATAGAAAAAGGATGAGCATACGAAACATCTTTTTTCTTCTTTAAAAACTGTTCATAAGGAGCTTGTGCTTTTTCATTTATACGCAATACCAATTAATGCAGGAGATTCAGTCGTATATGCCGATCCTTTAAAATCTCCAAATAACTGAACTCGTCCAAAACCAGCCATTTTTAGACTCTCATTGAGCTCATTTGAAGTTAATGGATACAGCTCGACACTATTTGAGAAGGTCTGAATGCCTGCTCCCTGATTGATCGTAAGTGCTCCGTTGAATTTAATTTTATTTTCAAAGTGGTCATAGGTTCTCTTAAATGTAACTCCCTTATTCGGCAATTCAATAATCGGCAATTCTGTAATATGGTGTTGAAGGATACGATCATAATTTACAGTTTGAATAATTAATACGCCGTCTTCGGATAGCACATTCCATATTTTCTTTATGGACATACTTATCTCTTCAAATGATTCTAAATGAACAATAGAGTTTCCGATACAAATGGCAGCATCAAACGATCGATCATGAAAGTGATCTATGTTTCTCATATCTAATTGTAATGTCAATAAATTTAGATGGTGATCCATTCGCTTTTTTTCGATTTTTTCGACCATCTTCTCATCTAGATCAACGGCTGTTACATGATAGCCAGCTTTCGCTAATTCAATCGCTTGGTTGCCTGCTCCGGCAGCAATATCTAGTAGTTTTATTTTTTTGTTTGCGGCGGTCTTAATAAATTCTAGTTGAGCTGGATTACTAGGAAATAGATCATCATAATATTGACTTAATACTTTATAAAAAGACATCTCTTATCCACCTCATCTTTAATAAGCAATTGTATTCAACATTACTATATACTTTCATTGCAAATTATAACCGATGTAAGAGATAAATCTAATGATAGAAATCACAGTCGTTAATGATCCTACTTACAGCCACCTTTATCGTAATTTATTTGCGAAACGACAGGATTAATTGCAAACAACTCAATTTATTTGCGAAATCACCTCATTTGTTTGCGTATGTAATTAAGAGCGAACAATCATAACTCATTGTTCGCTCTTACTCTTCAAACCATAAAATCCAACTGCATTTTCCCTAACAATAGAGTAAACGTCAGTAATCGGCACTCGCTTTAATCTGGAAATTTGCTCAAGGGATTTATGCATCATTTGTGGGTGGGTCTGCTTACCTGTAAAAGGACCTTCGAATGGCCAAGGTCCATCGGTTTCAACCATGATTTGCTCGAGTGGATACTTTTTGACAAGCTCCTTAATATCGTTTTCATAGAGTACATCTGGTGTGATGGATATGAAGTAGCCATTCTGAATCATCCGGTCAATCGTATACTCATCACCCTTGAACCAATGGAAATGTGCTTTTGAAATCGAGTGCTTTTCAAGAAGATCACAAACAATTTTAGCGTCTTCGTATACAGCGTGAAGCACAAGCGGTTTTTGCCATATTTTCGCCTTGATTGTTATTTCTTCTAACAATTCAAGATAGGGACTTAGTGGAAGATCCTGTTCTTGACGCAAATAATAAGGAAGCCCCACTTCACCAACTGCAATCATCTCGTCTTGATGATGATCCATCCAATTAATAAGCTTGATAAGCTCATATTCATGAGGAAGAGGCTGCTCTGGGTGATAGCCGTAAGCAGGGTAAACTTGTTGAAAATGCGAAGCAATTTCCTGTGTAGCCTTACATGATTTCAAGTCGAAAGAAACGGCAATAAGGGCTTCAATGGAAGGGTCACCTTCAATAATTCTGCTTAAATCTCGTTTTTCATATTGATCAAGATGAATATGGGCATCAATGATTTTTTTCATATCATTACTCCATGAACGATTTCAGTTCGTAATAGATTTTCCGTTTCCATTGTAAAAAGTCGCCCTCTAACAGTAGCTCTTCCTTACGTGGTCTAGGAAAAGGAATAACAAATTCAGCTGCAATGGTTGCCGGTTTATTTGAAAGAATCACAATCCGATCGGATAAAAACAAAGCTTCCTCAAGATTATGGGTGACAAACAAAACAGTTCGGCGATTATTTTCCCAGATGGATAATAGCCATTTTTGCATGTCCAGTCTTGTCAGTTCATCTAACGCTGAAAACGGCTCATCAAGCAAAATGATGGGCTGTGGACTAAGCAAAGCTCGAATAAAGGATACCCGCTGTTTCATGCCGCCGGAAAGCTCATGAGGATAAGAATTGGTATATTCAGCTAACCCAGCTTTTTCAATCATTTTTAAAGCTTTACTAGTATCCTTTGTTCCTTTTAGCTCTTGACCAAGAAGAACATTTTGTAAGACAGTTCTCCAAGGAAGCAAGCTAGGGGATTGCGGCATGTAGCTGACCGCACCTGTTTGGCTGTTGATTTTTTCACCCTTCAGTGTAATCGTCCCTTCATCAGGAGTGAGAATGCCGCCAATGAGCGAAAAGAGCGTACTTTTTCCACTGCCTGAAGGCCCAAGAATAGAGACAAATTCCCCTTCATTCACTTGTAAATTTAAATGACTAATGACATCTACATCGGCAAATTTTTTCGAAATATCTTGTATCGTTAAGACACTCATTTTAGTTTGCTCCTTTTGACTGCCAGCGGATAAGAAGTCGTTCAACCAAAACGATTACCGCAAAGAATAATAGGCTTAACGCCATGATTGCAAAGATAGCAACAAACACACGATCGGTTCGGAATGAGGAAGAAGCTAGTGTCATATACACGCCGATGCCTGATTTTGCCCCAAGCCATTCGGAAATAACGGCACCCATAATGCTATAAGTGGCAGAGATTTTTATTCCTGAAAAAATGGAGGGGAGAGCATGTGGAAGTTCCAGCTTCCAAAACAATTGGCTCTTTGTCGCACCAGCCATTTTCATGTAATGCCTTAAGTCAGGTGATGTTTGCTTAAATCCATCAAGTGCTGCAATCGTCACCGGGAAAAAACAAACAAGTGTAATGACTATCATTTTGGGCAATATCCCAAAACCAAACCAGATGACTAATAATGGGGCTAGTACGATCACGGGAATATTTTGCGAAAGAATTAGAAACGGATAAATAACTTCTCGGACAAACGGCAGGAGATAGAGCAGGATAGCTGCGAAAAGCCCAATCCCAACACCGATCGCAAACCCTGTAACCCCAAGTCTTATCGTTGAAAGCAAATGTTCAGAAAAACTGGGAAAGCCTGCAATCGCTTCGGTCATAATCGTTGACGGAGCAGGAAGCAGCCATTCTGGAATATCGGCTTTTTTAACGATAATCTCCCAAATGAAAAAGAAGAGAAGGAGAACGAAAACCGATCTCCATCCCTTAAAACGAATTATTTTCATTATCGATACTTCTCCGTTAACTGATTCATGGCTATGCCTGTTGGCTGATATAAAATTTTTACTTGAGAAATCACGTTTTTGCTGCCCATTTCAATCATTCGTTCATTCATTTTTTTGATCACATCAAATAGTTCAGAAAGCTCGCCTTCCATCGTTGTTTCTAACGGATGGACTTCATAAGTGACACCTGATTTTTCAATAATTTTTATCGCTTCATCCACATATGGAATCACGTCTTCTCCATTTTTTGTTTTCGGTATAATTTGAATGCTAACCAGGGAATTGTTCATCTTACAGTCTCCTCACTGTGGTAAATAATCGTTTGTAAATGCTTTTTTTGCCTCAAGCTCTTTGTCTAATAATTGATTTTCAAACATCCAGCTTGCATAGTTTTCCCAAACTTCAAGTTTTTGCTCACCCCATCTTGGAGCATCATCTTGATAACGTGATGCTAACCACTCCTGACTTTTCTTCACAAGCTCTTGATCAAGATCAGGTGCTGCTTTTAATAAACTATCTGCTGCTTCAGATGGGTTATCGATCGAAAACTTGTAGCCTTTTGAAACTGCCTTCAAAAATTTCTTTACTTGTTCCGGATTAGATTGAAGCTTCTTTTCATTTGTTGCAAGAACTGGTGTATAGTAATCTAGTTTTTTACTATAATCGGTTAAATAGACCATATTAATCTTTTCGCCGCGAATTTCCGCTTCAATGCCTGTCCAGCCGTAATAAATCCATGCAAAATCAATATCTCGTTTTACAGCTGTAAAAAAGTCTGTATCCCCCATATTTACAATGGAAACATCTTCTACATTGGCATTTTCGATTTGCATTAATGAAGTAATGACTGATTTTTCAACTGGAGCTCCCCAGCCCCCGTATGTTTTTCCTGCAAAATCCGTTGGTGATGTAATATTTTTCTCCGCTGGGGAGGCAAATCCAGACGTATTATGCTGGATTACTGCTGCGATTGAAACTAAAGGCACCCCTTGAACTCGTGCTTGTGTAATGCTTTCTTGATAGCTGACGCCAAAATCGGCTTTTCCAGAAGCAACTAGCTGATCGGCTCCCGCTTCACCAGGCATAATAATTTCCACATCCAAGCCTTCTTCTTTAAAGTATCCTTTATCCTGTGCCACATATAAACCGGTGTGATTCGTATTCGGTGTCCAATCCAAAACAACCGTTACCTTTTCATTTTTTTCTTGTTGTACCTTTGTTGAATCAGTGGATTCCTTTCCTCCAGCACATCCTGCGAGAAGCAAGGTAGTCATTATCGTTGCAATCAACCATTTCATCATTTTTTCCTCCAAAGCATTCATGATAGTTTCCAGAAAAAATAAAAAACACCCGGATGAGAACCCGCGCGTACATGAACAAACATATCTATACTTCATTCGAATATGTTTCCTCCGCTGGTGTTAACCAGATCAGGTTCAAAGGGTCAGCACCTCATAGGTACAGTCTCAACCGGTAACACCGGTTCCCCCACAATTCTAATGCTATTTATTTTTTCAGATACTTTATTATATCAAATAAAAGAGAGGGAAGTAGCATAATTATATAATCTTATTAGTAGGTCGGTTTTTTTACGGATGAACTTGGGGAATAAAGGAATATTGTCTACACGCGTTCTATGAATTATTCATTGCGATCATTTTGGGAGGGAACTTAGGAAAGAGCATTTTATGTAAGATTAGTGTCCGCCACAGCCACCACAAGACCGACTATTCTAAAAGATAAAGAGCTATCCACTAAGTCTAGAAAAACTGACTTTCTGGATAGCCCAAAAATTCACAAAATCAAGGAAGACAAGTGGTTTAAGACCTTTGGAAAGACGCAGGGGAGTTTGTACTTTCTCTTGCTATAGCTGGTCTTGTCAAAGAAAAGACTGCAAATAGTAACGAGATAATGACAACGCCACTTCCAAACCAAGCTGTACTAGAAACAGTTCCGGAATTGTTTAACACAAGACCACCAATAGCTGATCCAAGTGAAATTCCGATTTGCAGAGCAGAGTTATTTAAGCTTTGCTGTATGTCGGACGTTGCCGGATCAATTTGAATCAAATAACTTTGTAGAGGTGGTGCCAAGGCCCAACTCAATGCTCCCCAAACCATCATCATTGGAATGAATAAGACAAGGGAAAAGGTTGTTAATGGCAATAAGCATAAGCAAATCGCAAATGCACTGATAACGATCACAATACTTTTGTGAGTACCAATCCGATCCGAAAGTGTTCCACCGAATGCTCCGCCGCCTACTGCCGCAATACCAAATATAAAATAGAAGATACTGATCCAGTAGGAATTAAGATGAAAATTCGTCTCTAAAAATGGTGTGAAATATGCATAAACCGTATAATGTCCCGCCAGCATAAACACCGTAGAGAGGTGGGCACTTCCTATTTTCGCGCTGCCTGCTGCCTTTAATTGTTGGGAGAGCGGAATGGTTCTTTCCCCTGGAATACGCTCCAAGAATATTGAAATAAGCACCATTGATCCAATTGATAACGCGGCGATTCCAAGGAATATGATGCGCCATCCAAATATATTGGATAGAAGGATTCCCAATGGTACACCTAATACGAGAGAAGAACTTATGCCCATATAAATGAGACCTAAAGCCTTTGCTCGGTGAGAAGGGGCAACAATTTTCACAGCAATGGTCAAGGAAAGTACAACAATTAGTGCTGTACTAGCTGCAGTTAAAACTCTTGCAATCATCATAAAGATATAATTCGGACTAAAATACGTCATGACATTTCCAAGGAAAAATATGAATAACGAAGCAAGATACAATTTTTTTCGTTCGATTTTGCTCGTTAACACAAGTAAAACAGGCCCTGCGATGGCGTATATAAGAGCGTACACAGTGATTAGCTGTCCAGCAGAGCTTAAAGAAATGTTAAAATCATCGGCAATTGTCGGCAATATCCCGCCAATGATCAATTCAACCAATCCAACCGCGATAGTTGATAATGCTAGAATAAAAACTTTCAAATTCATAATCTATTTCATGTCCTTTCTTAGCTGATATCAAAAGAAATAGGCTTTGAAGGTCTTTTTCTGAACAAAAAAAAATCCTGACTACAGAAA
>NZ_JBALOZ010000232.1:268-4623 GCF_036965125.1 Bacillus sp. JJ1503 | reverse complement strand
TTTCTGTAGTCAGGATTTTCATGGTTCCTGGTAGAGACCCTCTAGCCATATTCTAGAAGTTATACAGGTAATATATAGTTTAATATAATCAACTTGATAATTTTACTACTCTTTATTTTATTTATCAAGTGTAAAATTTTGATATATGAATAGCATAAAAATTATCTTTAGTGTAAATTCCTCGTGTCCATTATAACCACAAGCCTTTATCCATATAATAAAAAGGTATGTAGTAAATATGAACTCCAAGCCTTTTTTTAATTAGTCTCGTGAAGTTTTTTTCGAAACATGTTGCACTGATTCAATTTAGGGGATAGACGGATTTGAAAAGGGGGAAGCCACGATAGGAGCTTTCCTCCTTTTTTATTTTGGAAAAATGAATTCTATACATTTTTCTGATGCATAAGATTTGAATTAGTTATGCTAAAATAATAAAAAACACGAGAGTAGGTACTTAAATGCTGAAAAAACTAACAAATAAAGTGTATTATATGCCGCATTATTCGGAAACGGATCGTCCGGCATTAGGTTTAATTTGTGGGGATGACTTTAGCGTGGTCGTTGATTCAGGGAATTCGCCTGCACATGCAAAGGATTTTCTCAATTTAGTCGAAAAAATGGATATCCCGCCGGTCAAGTTCGTTGTTATTACACATTGGCATTGGGATCATATCTTTGGCATAAAAACGATGGGGTTATTAACGATTAGCCATGAGCAAACAAAAGAAAAAGTAGAATATTTGAAAACTCTAAAATGGGATGATGCTTCATTAGATGCACGAGTAGAGACTGGTGAAGAAATAGAATTTTGCAGTGAGATGATTAAGCGTGAAATGCCTACACGGGATCATTTAGAACTGCAGGTGCCAGATTTAACATTTAGTGATAAGTTTGAAATGGATTTGGGCGGGGTAACTTGTGTAGTTGAACATGTTGGAGGCGTCCATGCACAGGATTCTTCCATTATTTATATTCCTAATGAAAAAGTGATGTTTCTAGGAGATTGCATCTATCAAGATTTTTATAGTGGCGAATGGAGCTATGATCTGAACGAACTCACCATTTTATTAGAAAAAATCAAAAAATATGATGTCGATACCTATGTGACTGGACATCAAGATCCGAAAACAAATGAAGAAATGTGGAGCTTCTTGGATGATCTCGTTCATATAGGGGAAATTGTAAGTGAAGAGACATCTCTTGATAATGCTGTTACTAAGTTTAACGAGGTTCGAGGAACAAAGCCAAACGAAGAGCAGCTTGAGTTTATACAAAACTTTGTAAGTGGCAATCAAAAGAAAAAGTAGAAGCAATGACATTGACCCCCAGTAAGTATCTTACTGGGGGTCATGTTTTTTACTCAGGAATTGTTTTATATGCTAACTTCTTAATTATATCTTTATAAGCAGGATATTTTGGCAAAAGGTCGTCTTGTGTAAACAATTCAAAGTCCTGAAATTCAAAACCTGGAGAAACCATACAGCCTACTAAGGAGAAGGTATCTTCTTCCATAACAGACGATCCGAAAATAGCATTTTTCGGAACTAAAGCTTGAGGGACTTCTCCTTTATCCAAATTTAATCCTAATTTAATCTCTTCATATTCTCCGTTTTCGTGAATAATATGAATCGTTAATGAACTGCCAGCATGATAATACCATAGCTCATCCGATTTTAACCGATGAAAATGGGATACGTCATTAGAAGTTAATAAAAAGTAAATACTCGTATAAAGCTTTCGTTTTCCTTCAAAATTCACTGTTAATTCTTGATCAGAAGTTTTTTCATTCGATTCAAATGTTCTTTTATAATATCCGCCTTCTGGATGTGGTTCTAGTCCAAGTTTCGATACAAAATATTGTGCATCACGATTGTTCAAAGTAAAATACCTCCAAATAATTCAAATCCCTACAGCTTACCAAACAAATAATCCTACGACCATCGCAGTTAAACTAGAATCAAGAATCCTGCTGATTAGCAATAACCAAGCTTGCAGACCCTATCCCTGTGACTATATGAGTAAAACTAGTGGTTTTAAAATGAACTAGTGAATTATATCAAAAAATATCCCACTAATAAAGTTATTTTAATATGATAAAAAATCTCGGTGTTCATGCCATTTAAAAGGCTACTAAATGCATAGCAATGACTTTCTCCGATTTAAATGCCTGATAATTGATGCAGTGGAACTTATATAACAGAAACTCTAATACACCGGTGAAAGCATCCTAAACCATTATCTTTATTAAAACTTATTGTCTAATAACCTCTCTAAAATTATTTACTCAGCGATTCAAAACTTATTGTTGCATTATTCTGATATTTGATTATATAATCAAACCTGAGAGGTGATTCATATGTCAGAAAAAGTGATAGCTGAGGAAAAGGTTTTGACACAAAAAGGATTGGAAACGAGAGAAAAACTTTTACGAGCTGCAGAAGAGGTATTTGGACAAAAAGGTTATTATGAAGCATCTATTGTGAATATTGCACAAGAAGCAAAGGTAGGACAGGGAACATTTTATAATTATTTCCCATCTAAAAAGGACATATATGATGAGTTAATTCGCATGTATAGCCGCGAGTTGCGCTTAGCGATAAAGGAGGAAATGGCTAATGCAGCTAGCTATGAAGAGGCACAGCGAAAAGGATTTCAAGCATTTTTTAATTGGGTGAAAGATCGTCGTAATTTATACAGTATCGTTCAGCAGGCGGTAGTAGTGGACCAAGAGCTGTACCGGTGGTATTACGACAAACTTGCAGCTGGATTTTTAAAAAGCTTGTCAGAGGGGATAAATGCTGGGGAATTTAAAGAAATTGACAAGGAAACGGTTGCTTATTGTTTAATGTCTATTGGTCAATTTCTTGGTATGCGCTGGGTGTTCTGGGAAGGGAAAGATGTTCCTGAGGAGGCATTTGATGCTGCAATGACACTGATTTTTAAAGGTTTAAAAAAATAATAGAGGAAGGGGATCCTTATGGAAGGCATTGCCTATTGGATAGAAAAACGAGCAAGCATCAATCCGGATCGCATTGCCATCATCACAGAACATGTACAGATCACTTACAAAGAACTGGAGCAGCAGATAAATGCAACCGCTTCTTTTTTAAAAAGAGAGCTTCGAGTAGAGACGGGGGATCGCATTGCCATACTGTCGCAAAATAGAGATGAGTATATCATCTTGTTATTCGCGATCGCGAAAATTGAATGCATCGCTGTCCCTCTGAATATTCGATTAACCGAAAGTGAACTTAACTATCAGCTAAAAGATAGTGGAACAAAACTATTAATTGTAGAAAAGCCGTTTCAAGAATTATCACTTTTACTTCAAGGGGAAACTGGGATCGAAGAAGTAATTGAAATTGAAAAAGTAAAGAGTTTACAAAATCATCCAAATGAAATATTTGATCCTATCAATGAAAACGCTTCCTATATTATTTGTTATACTTCGGGAACAACTGGGAAACCAAAGGGGGCGGTATTAACACAAAAAAATATGTTTTGGAATGCGATTAATAACATGCTTTCAATTGATTTATCGTCAATTGACCGTTCGCTGGTTTTGCTTCCACTCTTTCATATTGGTGGAATTGGTTTGTTTGCTTTTCCAACTTTATTTGCGGGTGGGACAATTATTATTCCTGATAAGTTTGAACCTTTTAAAGCTCTTTCCATGATTGAAAAACATAAAGCTACCATTGTCATGGGAGTACCTGCTATACATCAAGCGTTGTTAACTTGTCCGACTTTTGAAACAACGAATTTACAATCTGTTCGCTGGTTTTATAATGGGGGTGCCCCATGTCCTCATGAACTTATCCGAGCGTTTTTAGAAAAGGGATTATTATTTGGGCAAGGGTTTGGGATGACTGAAACATCGCCAACTGTGTTTATGCTTTCTCGGGAAGATGCCAAACGAAAAATTGGGTCAATTGGAAAGCCAGTTCTTTATTGTGATTATAAACTTGTAGATTCCGAGGGGGCTGTTGTTGGTGCTGGGGAGATTGGTGAATTAGTCGTACGTGGCCCTAATGTGATGAAAGAGTATTGGAATAAACCAGAAGCAACAGATGAGACAATTCGTGATGGATGGCTTTACACTGGAGATTTGGCAATAGTTGATGACGAAGGCTTCTTATATATAGCAGGCAGAAGAAAAGATATGATTATTTCAGGCGGGGAAAATATTTATCCTCTTGAAGTAGAACAGGTAATTGGACAAATATCAGATGTAGTTGAGGTAGCTGTTGTAGGCGTTCTGGATCCTAAGTGGGGGGAAGCAGCTGCAGCTTTTGTAGTAAAAAAGAAAGAAAGTTTACTAACCCAAGAGGAAATTATCGAATACTGCAATAAAT
>NZ_JBALOZ010000232.1:0-251 GCF_036965125.1 Bacillus sp. JJ1503 | reverse complement strand
GACAGGAAAGATTCAAAAAAACCGTCTAGTGACTATGTAAAAAGCAGGTGAAGATATGGCTGAGTTTTATATTGGGCAGCAGGCATCATGCAGTAAAACAATAACTGAAACAGACTTTGTTTTATTTGCGGGGATAAGCGGTGATTTCAACCCAATTCATATTAACAGTGAATATGCAAAGAAAACAAGATTTAAACAGCGTATTGCCCATGGTTTATTAACCTCAAGTTTATTATCGCAATTATTAGGAG
>NZ_JBALOZ010000231.1:1978-7005 GCF_036965125.1 Bacillus sp. JJ1503 | reverse complement strand
AAATCATCTCCCTGTAAATTTAATAATTAGACTAATTGGAAAATATGGGATTTTATACAAACTTTCTAAAATAATTGTTTTAATGCAAGACCTGACGGCTAAGTTGGCATGTTAATTGCTATTAAAGTATATATGGAAAATATCTAAAAAGGTTAAAGAGATTTAGGAAGGAGGGATTTTTATTCATTCTAGTAAAAGTCATGGATTCTTTATATACGTAACATCTAGTAAAATATGAAAAAATTTCAAAAGGAGCAGATTAAAATAGTAAACAATTAACGACTTTTTCAAATTCAAATCTTATTTTGTTTCTCTAAAAAAAATAAAAAGGGTGATAGTTTTGAGAATAAGGAGTAAGGCTTTTATATTGTTTATCACTATCCTGCTCGTGTTGTCCTCTACTACCGTATACGCCAGTGAACCAGGAATGTCTGATTTTCCCAAACCAGTGGATTCCGAATCCTGGACCCTCCCAAGAGAAATGACCTGGAACGAATATCGACCGGTACCAGGGATTGACTGGCGAGATACTGACTTTGAACCTGAAAGAGTAATTAAAGGTGCTGTAATTCTAGTAGATTTTCCGGATCAGGAGTTTATCCTTACTCAGCCTAAAGGCTCAGATCCTGCAGGTAATCCCATAAGCGTTGGAGGAATTCCTAGAGAAGAGCTTGGTGAGTTTTTTGTGAATTATCTAAATACCCCACAACCTTTAAATAACTACCGGACTATCGATGAGTATTGGAGGGAAAACTCTTTCGGTAAGTGGGGCATAGAGCTCGATGCCTTTGGCCCTTATCGAATGGATCATAACGAATTCCAGTACGGACTAAACGAGTTTGGTCAGACTGTGAATATGCCTCCTGGGTACACAGCCAAGAATTTTGGACCGGAGGCGATAAGAAAGGCGCAAGCCGATATAGAGGCCTCTGGAGAAGATTATGACTTCAGTTTCATCATTCATGCAGGTTATGATGAATCGGGTGTATGGGCAAAATTCGGTGAAATGATGTTTGAAAGTCCAGAGACGATTCCCGATGAATTCGGGCCACCTTTTGAAAATATGCCTAACTCGGCAGTAACACGTGTTGTACCTTGGACCTCTTGGCTTGCTGCCAAGTCCCTGTGGGCAAGAGCTAGCATTGGCGGGAAATACGCCATTTTAGGCGAAAATAGTGGGATGGGGACATTCGCCCATGAACTTGGCCACATCCAAGAGCTTCTTGATAACTATAACGATCCTTACGGAGACCCTGTATCCCGAGCCTATTCAGGGCCGTGGGAAGTAATGGCTAACGGTGCTAACAATGGTCCCGGTGGACCACATGAACGATGGAGAATCCCAGCAAGCCTAGGCGCCACGTCACCGTCTCACCATATGTTGCGGAATAAAATTAAACAGGGGTTCCTCTCAAAGGATCAATATATGTCACTTGATCGTGATGAACTTGCCGAAACGGGCCCCGTGTTTACTGACATAGTTGCACGTGCAGTACCGACCGGTGAGAAGTTTGGACGCACTGGTATAAACGGTATCAACATCACTATGGAAGATTTAACCCCCAGAAACTATCTAGAAGATGATTGGCGTGCAGATATGCAGCGAGGTGAGAATTGGTATAATAACTATACCCTTGAGGTAGTTGACCAGGTAGGTTTTGACTCTTTCAATTCCGACTCAGGCGTTTTAATTGCCAAGACAAGGGATGATGAAACGTGGCCAAACATTTGGGTTATTGATTCTCATCCTGAGGATATCAATCTAGAGAATTACAAAAAGGCAGATGGTACAATTAAAATGTTTTCCAAAGGAGACCAGGAACAGCTGGCAGACGCACTGTTTAAGTCTGGAACTGCGCCAGGTGTCGTTAGCGAATATAAAGACGAGCATAACCGACTTCATTTCTATGTCTTAGGTAAAAGCTATGATGATGATGGTGCCCTTTCCTATCGCGTAGCCGTCCGACACATGGATGGATCAGGGCCGCATGAGCGTGGGGTTAATGTGACCACCAAGGGGGTCAGCCCGGCAATTCCTGGGCGCGTTGCACATTATAACTTCAGTGTGACCAACACCGGTGAGGAAACAGACATCATTCGCTTAAATGCCGCGACTGAAGCAGGTTGGGAGCTTATGTTGGAAAATAGCGTTATTGAAGTCGAAGCAGGTAAATCGGTAGATGTTCCGGTATACGTAAAAATTCCTAAGGATGCAAAAGCACCGACAAATTTGACCCTCACAGTGACCTCAGAAACAGACCGTGAGCAGACAGCTACTGAGGTGAATAAATTGCTAAACGATGTAAATGTATCAGGAATGAAGGCACTTGTCGAAGGGTTTGAGAAAGAAGGAGCATTTGCTAACTACGGAGCGGCCCGTTCCTTAGAGGCACATCTTAATTCAGTGAGTCATTTCGAAAAACTAGGTAAAACAGAAAAAGCATTTGAACACATGAACGGATTTACTCAATTGCTAAATCATCAAAAAGACAAAAAGTTAATTTCCGAGAAGGCGTATAATATCCTCAAGTCCTACGCCGATACGTTGGTTGAGAGGTTATAATATCTAAATAGGCTTGGCGAATTTAGAAATACCGGGCAAGACTGCCCGGTTCTTTTTGTGCAAAAAGGGGGACGTGATGCCTTCTTCAGACAAAGATGCCCTCATGTTAACCAAGCGGTCGCCATATAAATGCTACTTTAAGAATGTACAAAGTTGATTGTTTAATAATGTACAGTTTCGACAAATACCCCATAATATTCTTGGAGTGAATATTATGCACATAGCAGTAGAGTTCGACACCGATATAGAAATTAACAGTCTGACGGAATTACCAAAATTAAATATGTAAATGGAGAGCTTAAAGATGAAAATCAACAAAAGTAGGTTGGCCAGGGATATGGGAGTGGATCGAAGTCTAAATTTCATCCTTGCATATACATAAAAAATTCTGAATGAATTGGATTAGTTGGAACGCCGTTTGCGGGGAAACTCGCCTGTACGGTGTGATGTGGGGGAAAAGCTGGTGATAACTTCAAAAGCTTACCTATCACTTATAATGAAATGTTTAGAGTCGATTCTCTAACTTGGGGGTCTGCTTTTTCTATGTCTTAAAAAAACTATAACAGACTATAACGTCTTCAGCTGTTTCATATCTTAAAAGTTATTGTATGGATGCTTTATTCCACAATCGGGCCAGATTGTTGAGTAACTCATTTTCGAAATAAATGGATATTTTGGGAAATATTGTGAATAAATACACTTATACTAAAGGAGCAGGTTAATTCAATAATCGGAAGGAAAAAGGTATATAGAAAGGGAACCTTTGATATACCAGATTAAATAAAGGAGAGAAGGCTATGAGTAAATCATTTATTGAACAAGTACATTATATTAGAATTCCTGTAAAAGATTTAGAACTGTCTGCTCAATGGTATAGAGATGTATTAGGACTCCAGTTATTAAACATTACTGAGGAACTTGCGATTTTAAAAGTAAATGAAGGACCCTTTTTACTTATCTTAGTTCCTACCGAAGATGAAACATTTGCACATTTTACAATTGATAATGAACAAGAATTTAGCATTGGCTTTACAAGTCCAGAATTATCTAAATTTCATCAACACTTAATTGATAATCAAGTTAAGGTCGAGGATATAAAAGAAGATAATGGTCATGCCTTTTTCCACTTTTATGACCCAAATGGTAATAAACTTCAAGTACACTGGTAAGATTATAATAAATAAAATTACCTTATTTTATTAACGGGTGCTTGAGTTCAATAACGATCTTCAACAATCGGGCGCTTTCCTGTAGTTGAAGGATTGTGCCCATTTTACCTAAAAGGCCAGATAATTGAAGAGTAAAAGGAAGTAAAATACTCTTCCCATTGTATAATTAGAATATCAGAAGGTCTTAAGAAACACATCTAGTTTTACATGTTGCCCTTTAATTTTACCTAAAATAATATAAAAATGAAAACAGGAGGGTTTTATGAGTAAGTGTTGTAGGCTATACCTACATCTGTCACGACTTTAACTCTTCCTATGTTTTTTTAAAATCTGCAAGGAATATTAATCGTGACCATCATAAAAAAGGCTGCTGAAGAGGTTTGGGAAAATACCTTAGTCGGTGAAAACGGAATCTTTAATATGGCACAACCAAATCATTATGTATCATCTCCAGTATTTTCAGAGTTTCAATATTCGGCAAAGGATCTTAAACAATCAAGAGAGAAAATTTCCGAAAGCCAAAAAGCAAAAATAATTGAAGCTATTAAAAAGAATCCTGAAAAGTTTTTAAAGAGTAAAGCATACAACGACTAAAGGACGATCAACGAATTAGAAATAATCAGTAAATAAATTCCAGGGAGAGTAACATGAATTTTAATGAGTCGGTATTGAGTGAACAGTATGAAATACTAAGAAGCTTTTTATACCATTATTCAAGTTTTAGATATTTACATAAGAAATTTGATGACCTATGTAGATTTGGTTCTCAGGAATTTTGGGTGTATACAATAAATGCACATTACTTTCAGTCAATTAATCTATGGTGTATGATTTTTGGCACTAACAATAATGAAACACACTGGAAGAAGCTTGGATTAGAGGGAGAACTAAAGCCAATTATTTTGTCAAAATTAGAGTTAAGTGAAAAAGATTATAATTTGTATTGGAATAAATTGGTGGAATGGCGAAATAAATATTCAGCACATAGAGTACCAGGATTTATAGAAAATACACCAGACTTGAAAATAGCCCGAATGGTAGTATTTATATATGAAGACTGGGTTGCAATGAATATTGATGCAAGTGTTAGTTTCTCATTGGAACTATACGAGGAAAACTTTAAAGAAGATTTAAATTCCACAATTAGCACTATGCTAACAGCGTCAAATTAATAGATAATCTTTAAATGAGAATAATATGCGTTATAAAAAAATGAGGACTTTAATCGAAGTTCCCTCGGTTATTATTTATTAATATCGGTCTCCAAAAATAGGGCGCTTTTCTGAAATAAGGAA
>NZ_JBALOZ010000231.1:0-1973 GCF_036965125.1 Bacillus sp. JJ1503 | reverse complement strand
AAAGGGCCATTTAATTGAGTAAGTGTTGCTTTTAAAAAAATAGTCCTGTGCTATTTTTTCTTTAACCCTCCGTCACTAACGAGCTGTTATGTACAAGAAAAAGGATGAATGGGGAATTATAATATCGTTTCCTAATATTTCGCTATACATCTAAAGGAGAGTTACTCTATGTACAAATGGAAATATATTATAGTTGCTTTTTTAGTTGTTGTTTTGCTCTATAATTTTACATCGAATCCCTTGATTCATGCGATGAAAAACTCTTCTTCTCCTAATCACATCGATTCAACAGATCATTTACCACAGCAAGTAAACTGGAAACTAGTTGAGAAAGCGATGGGAAAATCAGGTGTGATGAAGCTAGGTGAAGTTTTTTATATCAGCCTCCCACGTAGTGATTTGAAAGTAACTGTCAAAGGAATGCCTATCCAGACTGGTTTAGCTTTAGGGGGCTGGACAGCTTTTAAACAAATGGATAATCAAACAATGGTTATGGGTGATTTAGTTCTTACAGAAAATGAAATTCAGCCTGTCATGAATCAACTTTTCCATCAAGGAATTCAGGCTTCTGCATTACACAATCATTTACTAGGCGAGTCACCCCGGATTATGTATTTGCATATTGAGGGGCATGGTAATCCAGTTCAATTAGCTAAAGCGATTAGATCCGCCTTGAAACTAACAAAAATACCATGGAACGACAAACTACCAGATGATTCGCATATCTTTTCCATTGATAAACAAAAGCTTGATAAAATATTTAGACATAAAGGTACAGTTAGTGGTGGCGTTTATCATATGGCTATTCCTCGGTTAGAAAAAATCATGGAAAATGGCATGGAAATACCTCCTGCTATGGGGGTATCAACATTGATCAATTTTCAGCCGACAAAAAATGGGACAGCAGCAATAACTGGTGATTTTGTACTTACTGCAGAAGAGGTAAATCCTGTTGCTAGAACGTTACGTAAACATGGTATAGAAGTAACTGCTTTACATAATCACATGTTAACCGAGAATCCTCGATTGTTTTTTATGCATTTTTGGGCAAATGACGATCCAATCAAATTAGCTAAAGCACTACGTGAAGCTATAGATAAAACTCATAGTATGTAGACTGTTTAGTTCGAATGCTAAATAGAATAAAAAATCAGTGTATTTTCCAATTAACGAGTGACGTTCAATAAAGTAATTTGAGAAGTGGGTTGCACTAAATGACTTTATGATCTTCCAGAATAGGGCGCAATTCTGCAGCAAGAAATGTGCTTTTTTCTTTTTGGTTTGGGCCACATTGTGGAATAAGTTAGATAAAATAGAGAAGATTGTGAAGAAATGTACTTAAGCTAAAGGGCAGAATACTTTAAAAGAGAATGTCTGGGTTCATCTTAATATTATTGGTATTGTTTGAAACATTTGGAATTATATGTACAATAAAGGGGTGCTTAGTAAAAGAATAGAAGGAGAGTAGAGTATTTATGAAAATCAGGAATCTTATCTTTATTTTTGTAACATTGATTTGCGTAGTTGGTTTATATCTTTTATTAGATTTTGAAAAGGATTATAGCAAACTTACAATGGAAGAGTTACACGAGTTGGCACAAAAAGAAGATGCAGAAGCACAAGGGATGTTAGCGTACTATTTTCAAGAAGGAATAGGAGTAGAGGTTGATTCCGTAGAAAGTTTAAAATGGTATGTTAATAGTGCTAATAATGGAAATACATCAGCTATGGTCAACTTAGCTTATCTTTATGGAAATGGAATTGGTGTAGAAAAAGATTTAACAAAAGCATTTGACTGGAATTTGAAGGCGGCTAAAAGTGGAGATTCAAGTGGCATGTTTAATGTTGGTAAGAAATATGAGCTTGGCATTGGTGTAGCTAAAGATATAGAGAAGGCTAACTATTGGTTAGAAAAAGCTAAAAAAGCAAAGGGATCTCTATAATAGTCTTGTTGAACTAAACCAGCTAATAGT
>NZ_JBALOZ010000230.1:4685-5939 GCF_036965125.1 Bacillus sp. JJ1503 | reverse complement strand
TCATTTGTATGTTTATTTAATAGGTCAATTATTTTTGCTGGATTGACCAGTTTCGTTTCCTCTTGCACCTCTTTTGCTACTCTACTAAACTTCTCATTTAATACATTTTGATAAAATTTATTCCATTCTGTTAAAGAATTTGAAAAGTCTTTATTTCTATTATTCATCAGTAAATTTAAATGGTTTAGAAATGCCTTTATATCTGACATAATAGCTACATTTGTTCGAATGTTTTGATCCAATATTTCTTCACTGATGTCTACTTGAACGACAACAGGGGAATGACTGAAAATGCTTTTGGCCACTGTTGTTACATTGTTAAGCTTTGAACCTAGAACAAGGACAAAATCAGCGTTTTTGATAATGCTGTTTGTTTCATCCGTTCCGCCGTTAACTCCAATTACACCAATTGCTTGCGGTAAATTCTCAGCTATACTTCCTTTACCATTTATAGATGTACCGACAGGAATGGTGAAGTCACTTGCAAGGCTTTCCAATTCCTCGTATGCAGCTGAAAGATGGACACCACCGCCAGCAATAATTACAGGACGTGAGGATTGAGTGAGTAATTCATATACTTTTTCAATATCTTCTCTGTTAGGTGAACTTTTAAAGGGCTTATGAAAGGATGAATAGAGTTCCTCATCTGTATAATCATAATGCTCCTCATGAACATCTTCAGGGACAGAAATATGCACAGCTCCTGGTCTTCCTCCAGTAGCCATTCTAAAGGCTTTTCTTAACATATGTGGAATTTTTGAAGCAAGTTTTATTTTCGTATTCCATTTCGTAATGGATTGAAGAAGCTCGACTTGCTTTAGCTCTGTTAGTGCCCCGGTTTCTTCACTGCTCATTGAAATGTCAGAGGAGAAACAAATAATGGGAACGGATGATGAATTTGCTTCACTAATTCCAGGAGTCGCGTATAAAACACCGCCACCACTCGGAACGTCAACCACACCTGGTTTTCCAGATACCCGTGCATATGTGTCGGCCATATAAGTAGCGTGTCGTTCATCTCTACATTGGATATATTTAATCTGGTCACTATGGGCCTCTATTGCGTTATGAAAAGTCATACTTGTATCGCCAGGCACCCCAAATATTACTTCCACATCATTAGCGATTAAAATTTTTACGATAGCATCTGCTGCTCTCATGTAAACAATCCCTCCGTTAAAATATTCAGATTTTATTGAATGTTTTATCTTTAAGATAGAATTTATAATAAAAATATTAAGTAGTCAACAATTT
>NZ_JBALOZ010000230.1:0-4664 GCF_036965125.1 Bacillus sp. JJ1503 | reverse complement strand
ATAAAAAAAATTCAGTGTCACTTAATTTTTGTTACTGTCTTTTAAAAAATTAAATGACATTTTTGGAGAATATGGTATTATACAAGTAAAATAAGATAAAAGGATCATTATTACATTTCGATATAAAAGGAGTTTTGTATGGAGAAGAATATTGGAAAACTGCTTAAAGATTTACGATATAAAAAAGGATTAACGTTAAAGGATTTGGCTGTTAAATCAGGTCTTTCTACAAGCTTTTTATCTCAGGTGGAAAATTCCAAGTCCTCCATTACTCTTCAATCCTTATCTAAAATTTCCGAAGCACTAGAAGTTAGTAGAAGTTACTTTTTTCCTGAACCCGAGCCGCCAAGTTTTGTACGAAAGAAATCTAAGGGAGACCTCACTTTAAATCAGTCAAACTTTATTTATCAAAGTCTATCAAATGGATTGCCAACACCTTTATTCGAGCCAATGCTAGTCGTTTTACTTCCGAATAATCCGAAGGTAACCTCATCGACCCATGGAGGACAGGAGTTTGTCTATGTATTAGAAGGAAATCTTACATTAGTTCATGGAGAAGATGAATATGAACTAGAACCAGGGGATAGCTTTCACATGGACTCAACAACCCCGCATACTTGGTTCAACAAAACCAATCAGGTTGTAAGACTCATTTATGTTTTTTCATCTTTGAATAAGATGTAAAAAGCTGAGAACTTAGTTTAGGCATTGTGGATTTTCTAACTAATAGTGGAAGTAGCAAGAATGAGAATTTTTTGGGGGAATGTATAGAGACGGTGATATCAAGTACGCTCCATGACCGTTCATGGAGATCGTTAACAATAGATGCTTTGTCTCCTGAGCTTACAGTTAAGGCAAGTTAGCGGGTTTCTCTTCCGCCTTGGCAATCAAATCTGTCATAATTTCTGCAAAAGAACGAAATAATGGTTCCACCAACTTGAGCAAATATAAAGCAACATACGAGGTTTCGTATGAAAATGACTAGTTGAAGAACATATCAGGGAAGGCAGAGCGGATTAACTGACAGTAGTTAGGTTCATCACTTTTTCACTGGTTTTACCTAATATAACTGTATAATGGGAACAAAAGTCACTTTCATTGCAAAGTGACTTTTGTTTAGTATTATAATAGGTGCCTACTAAGGTCGTTGCAATAACACAGGAACCCCCTGTGCTTTCTGTTTTCCGATAAAAAAGCAAAACTTTAGCTAATCAAACGTTTGATTAAACGCCGAAAAAGCTTGTCCTACAAGGGAAAATGCAGAATTAATCAAACGTTTGTTTAATATGTATGTTCGCATATGGTTCCCATTGAAGAATTGCTATAAAATATCCCCGAGCTAATACTTCTTCTTTCAGTGCCGCAAAAATCCCTAACAACTGATAAAAGTCTCCTGAAAAGAGTAATCATAATAGCAGATGTCGTAAAGAGAAAATCTTTCTTGGAAAAACCGAAACCTAACAACTATGGATTCTTTTTATGTACGTTCATTAATAACCAAATGATTTGTGATTACTACAATCCATGCGCCTTTTTTTCCGGAGTAATCTAATTTATTTGCGAAACTTGAGAGTTTTTTTGCGAAACGACTCAGTTTGTTTGCGAAACCACCTCATTTATTTGCGAACCTGATGAATTTCACCAAGGAATGGTTCCTAGAGAATAAGAACTGTTCTTAGCCTCGCGGACCGAAGATGTCTCCCTGCTGCATCGACAGCATGGTTTGTAATTTTCGGATCAAATACTAGCGCATCACTCGAAAAAGTATTACTAATCAATTCATCTAAACCTGTCCAAAAAAACCTTTTTACTGGACAGGCTTTGCTATTACGTTTGTTCTAACGAATGTGTGCCATCGCTAATAAAAAAGAGAAAATTAATCGGATATCTCTACAATTTTTAAAATTAAGTATATAGGAAAAAATGTTTAAAACCTTCAATTTGTTCCTTATTAAGAACAATGCAACTTTAAACACTTGTACAATTCGTTATTAAGAACTATAATTAATTGTATTGTTCTTAATAAGGAAAATAAAACTAGGTTCGTTTCGCTTCAAAAAGAACATAAAGAGGTCTCTTAATAAGGGGGGAGAAGGGAGCTATTCAAATAGGATTGAACGTATCCAAAAAAGTAACTTAATAGGGGGAAGTACTCTTGAAGAAGAAGATTAGTCTTAGTCTTTTTGCTGTATTGTTTGTGGCCATTGCCATTATGGGAACCGTGGCCTATTTTTCCAAAAGCTTCACTAGCGACAGTAATACCGCTACAGCTGCCAGCTTTGAGGTAGATGCTGTGAATGCAGATGGGACAACCATTGGAAACGGCGAGTTTAATTTAGACGGCAAGCTTTACCCAGGGATGAAAACGATTGAGGCCTACAGCTTCAAAATCAATAAGAACAATACGGAAGTTCCGGTAGAATACAAGGTGAATTTAACTCCAAGTGGGGACTTATTCCCTGAAGGCGGGGGTTCACCGATTGCCATTTCTATGCAAAGAGAACTGGATGGTCGATGGGTTGAAATGGATTACTCATCAGCTTTTAAACCTGATTATGACACAGAAAGTTTTAAAATCTATATTGACTGGCCACACGGTGATAACGACATTGACTTCCAAGGGAAAACAGGAAATATCAAATTGGAGGTTGTGGCAACACAAGTGGATGGAGAAGAGACTGGTGGACCAACAGATCCTGGGAATCCTAATGAGATTCAAGGTAGTTTAGAGGATACGGTTAAAGGGGAGGCTGCTAACGAGGGGAAATCCGAAATTGTCGTATTTGACTTTGGTGAAGGTAAACCAACTGGCGGCAACTCTGGATGGAATTTCAGATTTAATGATAATGACGGTGTAAATGCGATTATTATCCAAACGATTTACGATTACCTCCCACCTGAGCAGAACAGGTTTGATGGCGAACGATTAGCCAAGAACCTTGTAAACAGTATCGATGAGAGCAGAATAGCGACTTGGGTCAAATTTAAGTCTGTATGGGAAATTAAAAATGAAGGCTCAAAAGTAATTTTCACTTCAAAAGAGAAAAAGGATTATAATGTGAAGATTACTATTTCATACACACATACTGGACATCCAAACATTCCTGAAGACCAAACTGACTTACAAGACGGCTCAGCACCACACCCTGGTGTGAACCAAGTCAACACATTAACTGTCCAAGGAACTGTCCAAAAAGATGGAGCACTTGATGTTTCTTTCTCTGATGGAACTACTGATGTAACCAAGACTATTAACCTAGTAAAAGCTGACACTCCTGCAACCATCGCTGCGAAAATCGCCGCTGAATTTAGTGGTTTAGCAGGATGGGATGTCACAAATGCAGAGGGTTCTGCGGATGTTGTCTTTACTACTAAAGCAGCGGAAGCTCATAAGGAAGTCAGCATTACACTTTTGAATAATTAATGCTATCCTTCATTAAAAATGTGTACACTCTGTTAAAGGATGTGTACACATTTTTTTGCCATCCATATGGGGTTAGCGAAATGGATCAGCAGGTGAGGACTCCCTAAATAAGGGGTCATCTTTAAAAGAATCCACTTCATCATTCTCATCGATGCTTCTTTCACATTCAAACGGCAACTATGAAAGGACCATTTAAGATTTTTACCTATTATAGCCCACTTAAATAATTTACTATTCTTCAATAATTCTGACCCCTATTGAATTCACTTTATTTCAGACTCGTAGATACACATTTTGTATCTTATGGTAATATACACCTATATAAACTTTAAAAGGTGTGGTTATATTGTACTGCCATCAATGTGGGGAGAAGCTTATGGAAGGCTCTCGTTTTTGTTCAGGCTGTGGTTCTGAGGTTCAAGCACGTGTCGAAGATGAGATTAAGGTTGAATTGGAGGAGCCTGAAACACAAACCCAAAACGAGGAAGAGGTATTAACTAGGTCTGAAAATCTGCAGCAACCGAATAGGCATCCTATGATTAAGTTGATACCCATTATTGCTCCGATCTTAAGCATTGTTTTAGTTGGTTCTGGACTTGCTTTTTTCTATTTTCAAGAATTGGAGATAAATAGAGAGGTTTTAAAATTAAAAGAATCAGCTGAAGAATTGGCTATAAAGAATGATTTTGATAAGGCATTGAAGCAATTGGTAAAGGCCCAATTAAAACGCCCAGATTATATAGCATTACACGATTCTAAAGAAGTGATTGAAAAAGCACTAGGCTATGAACAAGAGCTTAGTAAAATAAGTGAAAAGATGGGGCATACGCAATATGAGGCTGCTTCAAAGGAGCTAGCTCGTTTAAAGGAACAGGTAAATGGAGAAAAGGCGCCTTTGTTTGAGCATTTTCATCAAAAGATAGAGGAGAGTCAAACGAAAATCACCATTGGCACGATTAAGAAAGAAATCAATGAGTTAGCAACGGTGAATGATTTAGGAGGAAAGCTTTCGGTTCTGGCAACCTTACCCGAAAATGAGGCAAGAGTTGTGAAACAAGAAATATTAAAAAAGATTGTTAAAATAAGCAGTGATCAGGCAGAAAATGAATTGGCTAATAAACAATTTTCTAGCGCCTTTACAACGATCGATAAAGGCCTTCAATTTGCCGTCAATGATGAAAAGTTATTAGGGTTGAAGAACCGTGTAGAGCAAGATAAGCTTGCTTTTGAACAGGCAGAG
>NZ_JBALOZ010000229.1:0-17690 GCF_036965125.1 Bacillus sp. JJ1503 | reverse complement strand
GTATATATTTTGTTGATGTAGTATCGAGTTCTTGATTATCTAATTTCGGAAACGGTAATGCTTTTTATACAAATAGAGCAGGAGCTACTTTACATGTAAAAATGATATAATATATCTAAAATTATTAATATGAATCGGAGGCGCATGTCAATGCAGAAAATCAAAATCGGGAATTATTTATCTTTCACACGAATAATGAAGAAATAAGGGTAATTGAAAGCCATTATATAGCTAATATAAGGATTGGGGGATTCCATTGTTAAAAACAATTAATCAAACCTTTATTGATGAATTAGTATTAACTGCTGTATCCAAGAAACATATTTTCGGTGCTGTATTATGTGTTGAAAAGGGAGATGACTCGTTATCCCTAATCAGTGCTGCTGGAAATCTAACTACAAATCGGCCCTATTTCATCGCGAGCGTAACAAAATTATATGTAACGGCTGTCTTGCTGAAACTAAGATCAGAAAATAACCTCCAACTTCATGATAAAATCTCCAAATATTTACCTAATGATATCCTACACGAACTTCACATGCTTAACGGTATAGATTACTCCAACGAAATAACAATTCAACATTTAATGTCTAATACATCGGGAATTCCTGATTACTTTACTGGTGATGTGATTGCCGAATTAACAGCAGGAAACGATCAAAGCTGGGGCTTTGAAAAAACCATAGCAAGTGCAAAACAGAAAAAAACGAAATTTGTTCCTGGAAAAAGGGCTCATTATTCTGATACCAATTATCAGCTTTTAGGGAAAATCATTGAAGTAATTACGGAAAAAGATATTCATACAGTATTCAAGGAGGTTATTTTTGATGAACTAACATTAGAGGCAACATACCTTTTTGAAGAACTGAACGATGTAAAGCCAGCACCTTTCTATTTTAAAGATAAGGAACTGCATTTGCCTTTATACATGTCTTCCATAGGACCAGAGGGAGGCATTGTTTCGACAGCGAGAGAATCTATGATTTTTTTAAAGGCATTTATAAATGGTCACTTTTTTCCTAAAGAATATTTCAATGAGCTAAGAAATTGGAAGATTCTTTTTGGTCCAGGATTATTTTTTTATGGTGTTGGGATTGCAAATCAGCCCATATCTTTTAAACAATTTAAGGAGGGTTTAATTGGACATTGGGGCCAAACAGGTGCTTTTTCGTTTTACCATCCAAAGACTGATCTTTACTTTACAGGAACCGTTAATCAGTTTTATGGGCATAGAATTGCAGCAAAGATGATGATGGATGTCATCAAGATGTATAAAACATAGAGTTGATGTTGTTCTATATTCCACAATTAGGGCGCCTACCTTGAATAAGAAGGGCGTTCTTTTTGAATTGGGCTAAATAATAGAGAATTTCAAAAAAAATTGATTAGTAATGGTTACATAATTAAGCCACAGAAGACCAATATGGGTTTTCTGCTTTTTTATTGGACCGAGTATCTACTCGTGTAACTCTAGCATTCATTACTTAAAAAGGTGGTTTAATAGATTTAAACCTAATGTTAAAAATATGTAAACAGATTTTCAACCGAAAATAGACATAGTATACTAATCATTGAAATTTATTGAAAGTCGAGGATTACCATGATAAAGAAATTGACAGAACTCTTGCGGCCTACTAACCTTCTAGTAATCATTATCTTAATTGTTTTTCCAATCATTCCGATGACATTTATTAGGGCGCTAAATCTAGAGATTGCTGAACCAGATACGTTAGCCTATTTTGGTTCAATTTTAGGAGGAATTTTAACTCTTGTTGGGGTGTCTTTAACGATAAGGCATTCTGATAATTCATATAAGAAGGCGTTTGACAAAAGCCTAGAAAGTGAATTTATTCAATCCTTTCCTCAAAAAATTGAAGCCATTAATAATGTGAAAATTGAAAGTGAAAAATTCCTTTCTGAATTTAAATCTATGATTGGTCCGGTTATTGAACACTCTGAAGCAGTAGGGATAAACTCTGAAACTCTTAAGGAGTTAAAAAATACTTATAGCCTTAAACTTTTACCAATGGCAGCAAGATTAGACGGTCATGTCTATGTTGAGGTGATCCATTATTTAGAGGAAATCGATCATTTTAATGATTTTATTCTTGATAAAGATCGGTATATCGAACGTAATGGTCTTGATATGTATAAGGAAGAATTTAAAGTAAAGTATGCACAGGCTTGCCTTAAAATAAGCCGTTCCATCGAATTTTTTGATGAATATCAAAAATCAATGGGAGATTACTTTACAAAGATCACAAAAGATACGAATCTTTGGAAGCATAATCCCATGCTTAGTCATCAACAAAAGAAAAGAAACCTTTATAGGAAATTCCTCCAGAAAGTCGGTCCATTTAAGAGAGAAAAATTTAAGATTACGGTTGCGCATAATCAAACCTCTCTTGAAAATCCTTTTCATTTAGGGATGCAGAAATTTAAAGAAGTAGTCGAGACAGCATCAAATGATGCACTTCAAGTTGAAATTCATCCTGGAACACTAGGAACAAATGAGGTTGAATTATTGACCAAGCTTCAAAAAGGAGCCATTGATGTCATTGTGGTTTCCCCAAATGTGGTATCAAGGACAGGGATTAATGAACTTGATCTCTTGACTTTACCTTATCTTTTTGACAGCTACGAGCATTGGGAGAGAGCGGTTGATGGGAAAGTTGGACGGTACATTTCTTCTCTAATTAAAAGAAAGTCAAATAATCGTTTACACGTCTTAGGTTACTTGTCAGCAGGTGTAAGACATTACTATGGAAAGAAACCTATTGTTGGATTAGATGATTTAAAAGGAATGACCGTACGAACACAAACAACAGGTGTTGCGGCGGACTATTTAACAAAAATCGGTGCCATTACGACCTCTATGGTTTGGGGTGAAATCTACCAAGGACTCCAACAAAAAACGATTGACTTTGCAGAGAATGCATATCCTTACTTTGTTGAACAGAACCATCATAAAACGGATAATGGAAAATATATCACGGAGACAGGTCACGATTATACAACACGCTTTTTGTTAATGAATGGTAAGAAATATGCGGCTTTATCAAGACAACAGAAAAAAGTTCTTATGGAAGCAGTTAAAGTAGCTGTTGAAGAGGAAAGACAAGCATTATATGATCAGGAAGCAGTGTACAAGGAAATTGCTTTACAAGATGGAGCAGAAATATTCCAAATTGATGCTCAGCCGTTTAAACAAATTGTGGAGCCTATCCAGCAAATGTTAGCAAAGGATATTGAAACAGTGAATTTGTTAAAAACGATTAAGGAATTAAAACAGATTAGTTAAGCCAGAGGGAAAATCTCTGTTTTTTTGGAATTTGGGTATGGTAAACGCAAGCACCTTATACACTCTATACATGTGGAGTGCTGTTCACTGCCTGTAAGAAAAGAATAATACGAGATGTAACAGTGAGATAAGCCTTTCCATTTGGAAAGGCTTTAGTTTTTGTAAATATAAAACGGTTCCCAATTTCTACGTTGCCAGGGTGAGGATTGAAATATTAAGAGTTAAGTACAGCCAACGTAGCTAGTCTCTTATGGTTTATATTTCAGTAAGAGTGCTATTGGCTCTAAGATTAATTTTTTAGAATAAGTCATTAAGGAAGAAAACTGTAGGAAATAGGATTCATCATCTATGTATTTATAAATATTTTTATATTTTGAGCGGCTGCTTTTGTATTTGTAGTTTGAAAAGCGGATGAAAGCAAGTATTTGGGCTGATAGGCAAGTTACCAAAACCAGCTTCAGGTAATAAGTTACTTGTATAAGCCGGAGGAGGGAGAAAATGGGTAGACGAATAAGACATACTTCAAATGATGTGGAGCAGTTAGCTAGGCTTATGCTGGCGGAAGGGATCGGTGAAGGACCCAAAGGGATGAGCATGGTAGGAACGGTTGTGTCCAATCGAGTCGAAGCTGACTGTGCTCCTGACTTCAAAGGGTTGCGCAACATCAGACATGCGATTTATCAAACTATACCTGGGACTGGAATTCCTCATTTCGAGCCAGTCTTAAATGGAACATTGTATACACAACGTCCCAAAGATGCTGACCTCCAAAGGGCTAGGAATTTGTTGCATGGTTATAGGGAACCTCGGTCTAGAATGAATTTGTGGTTTTTTAACCCCAGTCCGGGGAAAAAATTCCGAGCTCCTTGTACCGCCACGATGCCAAGATCCCCCAATACGACGTTCGATCATGCCTACAGGAATCATTGCTTCTATGTGGCTGTACCAGGCTACTGTGAAGAGTTTTATAGATAAATTAAAAAGGAGCTGATCTTCATGACATGTGGAAACTCTAGTTATTATCCAGTGAGTTATTATCCTGGTTATTATCCAGATTCTATGATGCGTAGCAGTGGCACACAATCTGTTGGCTTCCCGACGGCTATGCCAGCTGGACCCTCATATTCTGTACCAACGGTCCCATTAGGTACTGCACAGCAACTTCTCGGAGGTGCGATGGAAGAATCATTTATCGAAAATATTTTACGCTTCAACAAAGGTAAGATTGGTACATTCTACTTTACTTACCAAGGTAACAACCAATGGAATGCGATGGTTTACCATGGACGTGTAGAAACGGCTGGTCGTGACCACCTAATCATCAGCGACCCGAAAAGCGGTAAGCGCTACCTGCTGATGATGGCCAATCTCGACTGGGTGGAATTCGGGGAAAGAATTAATTATCCTTCCCCGACAATCACTCCAGAAGTCCAGGCGTCCCTGACGACAACAGACTGAGTTTGTAGAAAGCTAAAAACCCGCTTACTTTCTTTTTGGAAAATGAGCGGGTTTTTAGTGCTAACACAGATAGATTGTAAATTTAGGAATAAATTGAAGTGAACTTTTTCGCTGGTACAATTAGCACAATTAAAGATTATACAGATGATAAATTCGGTCTGTATGCTTGGATTTAAGAGGAAGAGAGTCAGAGAATCTCTTAGTATGTTTTCAAAATAAAAGACTCTAACCCATGTATAGATTAGAGTCTCTGTTGCATTGGTATTTTATTTATCTATTTGGATTTTGATTGTAATTGGTTCAACGTCCATTTTAACGTTTAATGCGGCGTATGATCCGACTTTGTCAATTCTGCCCCAGAACCCTTCCGTTTTGTTTGTTTTTCTAAAGGTAAATTTGAAGCCAATACCTTTTTTGTCGTCTTCCATGTCAAACCAAATGGCCTCTGCTTTTTGGGCTTCGTTATCGATGAGATCTTCAGTTAGCACTTTTTTTAATACCTGCGCACCGAAGATATCGGTCGCCATTGGATTTTTGCTATAGTATTCGATCCCTTTTGTCGTTTCGTGCATTTTATTAAGCTCGAACGTACCAGCAGATACGTTGAACCGGTCGCCTTTTTCCAAGTAGTGCATCGTTACATTGTTCATAGCAAAGCGCTTACCCTTAGGCTTTGTCGCCTCCTGTAAATCAACGATTAATAAACCGCTCTCACCAACGACTTCAATACTGTCATCCGCGCCATGGTATACCATGGCGGAATTTTCATCAATTCCAAAGCCATAACGTGTTTTATTATATTGGGTTGCCACGAGCAAACGTCCAAAACGACCGCGCTCTAGAAAATGCTGGTCAACGATTCCATGTGGAAAAAATCCGAAACCGGTAGTTAGATACAGTTGATCGTTATCTACCTCTTGATCAGAGTGTTTAAGAAGATGAACTCCTTCCGTTAAGGCGCTGACGCTCGTTCCATTCGCAATCATCGGATTGCTCATAATCGCAGCACCTGCACTTGAACCGCCAAGAACCGCGCCGTTTTCATATATTTTTCGAATGGCTTGTAATACGACAGTATCTTCTCCATCTGATGTCATTAACGTTTTAACATGTCGTAATTGATCACCGCCCACAAACCAAATCGCGTCAGCTTCTTCTATTTTTTTCGCTATTTCGGGACTATTTCCGTTATCCTTCCACGTAGATTCATCCACGTCCTTTGTCGAAGGATCATCGATTACTGCGATGGGTGCCGTGTAAATATTTGCTGCGGAAACACCGTAGTGAATGAAATCCTCTTTATATGCATTAGCACTTCCAATCGGTTCAGCGCTAGAAGCAGGAATAATCGCAATCTCAATATCATCTAGAGACTTCCCTTTATATTGTTGGGCTAAAGTTAAGTATTTCTTGTAAACCGCCTCATTATCTGAATCCAGGGCACCACCAACAATGACGAGCGAACCAGCATTCTTAGTTACATTTTTATTATTCTCAGCTGCTTCTACATTAAATGATGATATCGTTAAGGCAAACACTGTTAACACAAGAACGCAAATAATGGATAATTTCCTCAACCTTAATCCCTCCAATTTTTTATTCAAATGTACCTTTTACAATCGGCACTTTATTTTCGACCATCACTTTCCCTTTGGCGATGACAGTGTCAATGTCGAGAGTCTCTTTATCTAGTAAAACAATGTCAGCATCTGTTCCTTCTTCAATGCGACCCTTGTTCGAAAGCTTAAGCACATTCGCAGGGTTTAATGTAATAACCTGCAGGGCCGTTTCTAATGAAATTCCATCATTGATGACGGCATCTCTTGTCTCCATATATAATGAGGAAACTTTTCCAACTTGAAGACCAATTAATTCTCCATTTTCGTTAAAAGTAGGCAGGCTGCCTTGGCCATCAGACGAAAAAGTAATATTCTCTAGCGGCACACCGGCATCAAGCATCCGCTTCAACCCTTCGCTACACTTCACTTCTCCTTCTTCAAAAAACTGCGGAACGGAACTCGTAGTAAAATCAACGTAACCACCGTTTTTGGCATACTCAATCCCAGCCAAGAATAATTCTTCATTCCGGTTAATATGCGTTGGGTGAAAGTGGGAAATAGGAATATTCGTCTTTTCAATGACTTCCTCGAGCAAAGAAAGCTTATCTGCCCCATCGCCGAGATGAATTTCAACAAGGCCGGCCTTACCCGCTAGAATCCCGCCATTTCGGGCTGCAGAGGCAATTCTTGCAATTTCATCAGTCGTTGGTTCCGATGACCGATGATCGGCAATGGCAATTTCGCCAATCCCGATAATTTTGTCAATAAAAATGAGATCTTCCTCGATTTTGTTCGTGATCGTTCTTACTGGCAACTGATACGAACCTGAATGAATAAAGCATGTCACGCCTTCTTCTTCTAAGCCGTTCGCTTTCGCAAGTAGGCTTTCCATTCGTCTCGTCGTCCCATCCGTACCAAGAAGGCCGACGACCGTCGTTATGCCTGCAGTGGTTAAATCAGTTAACATCAACTCCGGCGTCCGGGTTTTGAAACCACCTTCGCCCCCGCCCCCAATGATATGAACATGGGCATCGATAAATCCAGGGACAACGATTTTGTCTGAAGCATCAATAACCGTAATAGGAACAAAATTATCAGGTTGTTCAATGAGCTCTCTTACATAACCGATTTTACTATCAACTAGCAATATATCCTTCTTGCCTAAATAATAAGGTGCATACACTTCCCCATTTTTAATTAAAGTAAGCACTATATTCCCCTCCTACGTTACACTCTAGATGTGCTCTTTTTAAAACGGACCATAATTGATTAGATGTGCGACAACAACTGCAATTAAGCCAATTACAAATTGGATAATCACTAACGGTAAAACCCACTTTGCCCATTTCGTCCATGGAATCCCAGCGATCGCCAACCCAGCCATTAAAGTACCGGCAGTTGGGAAAATAATATTTCCGATTCCATCAGCAAATGAGAAGGATAGAACAGCAGTCTGTCTTGTAATATCAAGTAAATCAGCGAGCGGTGTCATAATAGGCATTGTTAACATCGCATGTCCACTTCCAGATGCTAAAATAAAGTGAATCACCGTTTGGAAACTATACATACCCATAACACTGATCGTTCCTGGAACATGACTAATCGCTTCCGATATACCATACAGCATCGGATCGACGATATTCCCTTGGTTTAAGACAACTAACGTCGCCCGTGATACCCCGATAATTAATGCACCGGTTATTAAAGCAGCGGAACCGCTCATAAAGTTTTTCACAAGATTATCAACAGAAAGTCTGCCAATGATGCCAATAACGATCGTTAAAATAATAAATAAAGCCGCAATCTCAGAAAGGTACCACTCATATTTGATTACTCCGTAAGCTAGAACGACATAGGCTGATAGAAATGCCCCAAGAATTAATTTATGTTTTGTTGTCAATTGCACATTTGATTTCAGCAGCTCGTCGGCAGCTGTTTTGTCGTAATTGCCGTAAAAACCTAATTCAGGGTTTCGTTTTACCTTCATTGCATAACGATAAACAAAAATCACAGAAACAAGGTAAACAATAACAAACAAGATTAAGCGTAATCCAATCCCTGAGAATAATGGAAGTTCTGCAATTCCTTGAGCAATTCCCACTGTAAATGGATTCATAACAGCCGTTGTAAAACCAGCAGCTGCACCAAGGAGTACAATGGCCATCCCTGTGATCGTGTCAAAACCAAGGGCGATGGCAAGCGGAATTAATAAAGGTATATAAGCTAGCCCCTCCTCGGCCATCCCCATTAATGATCCTCCAGCAGCAAAAAACAGCATCATTATTGGGATTAACAGCTTTTCCCGTTTCGCTAGTTTTTTCGCCATTGTGGCAATTAAGACATCAATGGTTCCAGTCGCCTTGAATACACCAAAAAATCCCCCAATGATTAAAACAAAGAAAATAATACCGCCGGCTTCCACCATTCCTTTATGAATGGCTTTCACCATATCGAAAGGATTTACTGGTGAAGATTCCGTCCATTGAAATGAACCTGGCTCAACGACGGTTCTGCCATCTACCTCTACTCGGTTGTACTCCCCGGCTGGCAAAACCCACGTTAAAATCATCGCCACGACAACTACTCCGAATAATAACGCAAAGGCATTGATTTGCACCGGCTTCTTTTTAGGCGCGGTTTCCGGTTCCACGTTCTTGCTTAATTGACTCATTAACCCATCTCCTTTTTAGAATTTTAATGAATGACACTTAATTTATATGCAATTATTGTGCCAACTCGAGGGTTGTGTGAGTTCTGAAAATTTAATTAATAAAGGCTTTATATTGGTTCTTTTTGGGTCTTTCTGGTAGAATGAAAGAACCAAAATCACGCAAAGGGAGGGTTCTACTATCAAACAATCACTTACCTTAATTGCAGGCAGCAGACAGACAAAACAAGTTTTGCATGAACAGCTGCAACAGTTATTGGGAGATTACGTCCAAATTGAAATTTACTCCACTGATGAAGGGCTACCCACTCAACTGGCCGATGATTTCTTTTTGTTCTCATCAGAGGTGACAAGGCTAGAATCGCATGAGGTGTGTCAGATTAATGGCAAAGAAATGATGGTTGGAAAACGGACAATCCATCACCGATTCATTGACCAGCTGTTAAAAATCCCGGTAAATTCTGATGTTCTCGTTGTCAATGATGATGATTCCGCAACGATTGAAGTGATCGAATCGCTTTATCAGCTAGGTATTGATCATTTACGGTTCATCCCATACAAGAAGGACCAAATTTTTTATAAAAATATCGATATCGCTATATCTCCCGGCGAAACCCATCTTTGTCCGCCCTCTATTAATAAAGTCATTGATATTGGAGTTCGGCTGTTTGATATGGCAACCATTTTAAAAGTAGTAGAATACTTTTGTTTAGGCGAAAAAATCTCGTCATTGATTTCAGAAAGATATATTCGTAACATCATTGATTTGCAACGGGAGCTATCATACGCGGAACAAAATGCAAAACAAATGAAACAGCATATTCAAAACGTGGTCAACACTGTCGATGACGGCATTATTGCGATTAATAAACAGCATCGGGTCACCGTTTTTAATCGGCGCTTAGGGGCCTTGTTTCATCTTCCTGTTGATGACGCCATCAATAAGCAATTGGAGGAAGTGATCGTCCAACAAGATCTTATCGACTTTATCTTACATGGTAATGAAGAAAGTAAATTTTTTACGATTTACGGTGTGGATCTTGTCATTTTCCGTCATCAAATGGAAACGGAAAATACAATCGTGGCGACTTTTAAAAGTATTCATCAAGCGTTTGAAGTTGAAAAAATGGCGCAGAGGGAATTGAAAAACAAAGGATTTTACGCCAAATACAACTTCGATGACATCGTTGGGGACCACCCGCTCCTCAAAGAAACGAAACTAATTGCCAAAAAGCTGGCCCTCTCCGAGCATCCGATTTTAATTCAAGGGGAAACAGGGACGGGAAAAGAATTATTCGCTCACTCGATCCATCTTCATTCAATGCGAAAAAACGGACCATTTATCGCCATCAATTGTAGTGCTTTAACCGAAAATTTACTTGAAAGCGAATTGTTTGGCTACGAGGAAGGGGCTTTTACTGGTGCGCAAAAAGGCGGAAAAAAAGGGTTGTTCGAATTAGCGGATAATGGAACAATTTTTTTAGATGAAATAGGCGATATTAGTCTCGCCGTTCAATCCCATTTATTACGGGTCCTTCAGGAGAAAGAATTGCGGCGAATCGGCGGGAGAAAAGTCATTCCCATAAATGTCCGGGTCATCGCGGCCACAAATAAGGACATTCAACTAAAATCGGAAGAAGGCTCATTTCGTTCTGATTTATTTTACCGCTTGAACGTTCTTACGCTTTCTGTTCCACCGCTTCGAAATCGAAAAACGGATATCCCGTTATTGGTCAAACATTTTATTACGAAAAGCGGAAAATGGGTCAAGGTTGAAGAAAATCTCCCAGAACAGCTGCAAAAACACGAATGGTTAGGTAATATCCGTGAATTAAAAAGCACGATTGACTATATGCTCACCATCTGTGATGGAAATAAGATTGAACTGAAAGACATTCCTTACAACCGCATTCAAAAAAATAGGAAGCAAGAGATAGTAACGAGCTATCCAATTCCTAACAATTTATTAGAAATATATGAATATAAGTTTATCCTCGAAACGATTAAACACTGTAATGATAACGGTAAGCCGGCAAGTCGACAGCATATTTCAATGGTTAGCGAGGAAACCGGTTCTTTTTTATCGCCGCAGCAAGTTCGCAGACGATTGGATTACCTCGAAACCAAAGACTTCATTACGAAAGGCAGGGGAAGATCCGGCACTAAAATTACCACGATCGGGGTAGAGTATTTACACCAGCTTGAATTACATGCAACATAACAACAGCCGATAAACTTAATACTGCTCCTTTAGGCTTTCTTTATTTATTAATCCGACACGAGAAAAAGCGGTTGAGGCGACAAGAGGTATTTTGTCACTTCAACCGATTTTAGTTTAATAGGAAGTTATCCTGCTAAGCAGTGCTCGGTAATAAAATTGTGATACTTAAATACGCTGGGGGCAGGCGCCATTTGTTAGTGCGGTAATCCTTTCCTCCTGCTTTACCATTCAATAAAACAGACAAAATCCCTACCTTTAATTAGTCAGAATAATCCAAAATAACCATTTTATTTAAATATTCTTTCAAATATACTGGTATTGTAATTGAAAATAATGATAGTTTGGGAGGGTTTGTGTTGAAAAAATTATGGATGTCTTTTGTCGTAGTAATGTTCTTTGTGTCAGCTCTGTTAACATCTCAAGCAAATGCAGCTGACACCGTTCCTGGTGGTCCATCGACAAATGGAAACACGAGTATGGACAGTATGATTACATACGATGACATGATTAAAGAACTGAAGAAAATCGAACACACGAGTAAAGGGAAAGTAGAAGTATTCACGTTAGATGAATACGGAAAGAGTGAGCAGAACCGAAGCTTCTACGCAGCTAAAGTGGGTACAGGCCCAATTAAAATTTGGGTACAAGCTCAAATTCACGGAGATGAAAAATTAACTACTGATGCAGTATTAGAATTATTAAAAACTTTTGGAAGTAGCGGATCCAAAGATATTGAAAAGATCTTAAAAGAAACAACTATTTATGCAATCCCTATGTATAATCCGGATGGAAGCATCATGAACACACGAACAACTGCACTTCATGATGAAAATGGACAACCTAGAGTAGACAACAGAGGTCGTGCTATGACGATTGATTTAAATCGTGATTGGGCAGATAACGGGTTTCAAGCAAAAGAATCACTTGTCTTCTACAAATACTGGGCAGATGTGAAACCAGATTTCGCTGTGGATCTTCACCATCAAGGATTTAAAACAGTTTACGGAACAAATGAATCAACATCCATGTCTCTTGGAGTTTCATTAGCACCAAATGGACCAACTTTACCAGGTATTAAAGACGGCTTATACAATGACCTTACACGCCAAATGAACGTCTATGTATACGATGCATTAAAAAATTACGGGTATATGCATATTGATCGTTACCAAACCGGCAGTGGTGATAAGAGATACGAGATTGACATCAAAGGCGGAGTTGTTTCTGCTATGATGATGGGCTTAAACTACGACAATATCAATCCGACTAATCACAGCAACCCAGCCATCTTCTTTGAAACGAAAGGCAATACAAGAGATGGAAATCTAGGACAAAAATCAAACGGGCATTTAATCAAACAAAATTATCTTGGATTAAAAGCCTTACTTTACGGCTTAGCCACAGGTGAAGTACAAAAGGTTAATCCAGATCGTTGGGAAGAAGAGATTCCAGCTTACCCGCTGGCTGGGTATCAAACGGATTCTGGGATTGTTCCGGTGAGTTATTAATAAAAAACTGAGCCCCGCAAGGAGTGATCCTGTATGGGGCTTTGTTGTTTGTTTAGTTCTTTAGTTATAATAAGTAAAATATCACAGTAGTGGGGATCAGGCGCCAATTTTAGGGAGTTAAGCTTCCGGCTTGATTCCTTTTTTATTTATTACAATTTCTCATCATGATTTTTAGAACCTCATTTATTTCAAACATTAAAATAGTAGCAAAATAAAGTACCAGAGATAAGTGATAGCCCCGCCTCAGTAATGCTATAAAACACTGGGCGACAGGCACCGTTTTACAGCAAAAAAAATATAATTCTCCAAAAATATGAGGAGAAATTATACCTTTTTCTATTATTTAGGAAACGTTTTTAAGTACTTCCCTTTTCACAAGATGCTTCTTTCTGTCTTGCGCGCTAGATTCGTTATGTTATAGTTTTATTTATTAATGACATACTTTAGGGGATTAGAGCAATGGAGGACCATGATTGGCTAATACTGCAGGTACTTTATAAACATAAAAATATTACAAGAACAGCTCAGGAATTATTCACTTCTCAACCTTCCATAACGAAACGACTTCGTAAAATGGAAATAGAATTCGGTGTTACCATTGTGAAAGGGGGAAGGAGGGGTGTTCAGTTTACTCCTCAAGGGGAATTTTTGGCAAAGTCAGCAGATTATGTCCTTTATAACCTTCGTAGAATCAAAGAGAAAGTTCAAAATATGGATACTCAAGTTGCTGGGACTTTAAGAATAGGTTTATCTAATTACTCTACGAAACAAAAGCTTCCAGGGATTTTGAAAATGTTTAAAGAGAAAAATCCAAATGTGGAGTTTCAAGTAATCACCGGATACTCCCGGGAAATTTATGATTTGGTTTATAATCGGGAAGTACATGTTGGATTTGTTCGTGGAAATTTTAACTGGACTGATCAAAGCCATTTATTATTTGAAGAGCCCATATGTCTAGCGTCTGTTGGCAACATTAACTTGAAAAATCTCCCTAAACTGCCACGAATAGATTATCACACGGAACACAGTTTTAAAACAATACTGGACAACTGGTGGATAGAGAACTATTCCGAGCCACCTCTTATTGGGATAAAAGTAGATAATGTAGATACATGCAGGGAAATGATCATCAATGGCTTGGGGTATGCAATCGTACCAAGACGAATATTAGATAACGATGAACATGTGAATAAAATAGACATCAAAGATAAACAGGGAAAGCGGATTTTAAGACAAACATGGATGTACTATAAAAATGAAACTCTTGAATTGAATACTGTGCGCGCTTTTGTCAACTTTATTAAAAAGTTAGACCTGGAATAAAGGAACCAAATGAGACTTGACTTGTTTGGTTCTTTTTTGTGCCTAATTTTAGGTATTCAAAACAGGTATCATTATCTATTCAAAACGGATTGTTTTTTTGTATCTAAGTACGAACTATAATTAACCCATGAAGAACTTCATTTATTTATTAAAACAGGGTTAACCCTTTGGATAATTTACTGAAAATTACGACTTATTAATCTTGAGAGATTTAGGAAAGGTGGCTAAAGTATAAGATTTAACTCTATTCATTTTTACTTATTTATCTAGTAGGGATAAATAGTTTAAAGAAAATTATTCTAACAAAAGTTTTACTGTGCCTGTTGTTGCTTTGTTATTAACTATGTTACTTGTTATGTCGATCATGATCATAGTCGACATGCTACTTCAGGAGATGGCCAATGAAAAAAGCTTTATTTAATAAATGAAGGAGTTGTCACGGATAATGTCATCCATAAATTACGAAAAGTTGTTAATAGATTTTGAGCCTGATTTTGAATTTGTCCCACCGAAGGCGATACCACCGGAAGAATTTCATGGCAGAATTGAGCGTATGCGCCAATCAGCAGCAGATCGAGGATACGACGTTCTTCTTATTCATGCAGACGGCGCTAAGTCTTTTAAGACTACAAATATGTATTTAAGATATGCGTGTGATTGGGCACGTGAGGGTGTGCTAATCATTCCCACGGACAGTAATGAAGGACTTCACTTGGTCTCCTTCTTTACCCAATCTGTGATTCTTCCACCACCAGGTGAACCAGTAGGTATTGAGAAACTCTGGCAAGTTGGAGCACTCGGTCAGGAATTCTCAGGGCGTTCTAGTACGTCTGAAGTTCAACTGGTTGAAGCTATATCAAAGATTTTAACAGATTTAGGCTATAGCTCGGCAAGCGTTGGGGTGATTGGAGATCATTCGTCCACTCAGTATTGGGAAGGGATTAGAATAAAACTGCCAAAGTTAAAAATTGTGGATGAAACTCAGATTATTATAGATATGCAGACAATCCGGTCGAAAAACGAACAGGATCTGATTCGGGCTTCTGCCCAGCTAATGGACATTGGATTCCAGGCTGCGTGTCATGTAACTAAGCCTGGGGTAACGGATTTTGAAATTTATGCGGCTTTCACGTTTGCACAGATGGCTCGTGGCGGTGAAAGCGGGGATGGTTATCAAATAGGGGTTAATAGGTTTGGTACCCACTGTGGAAAACCATATGGACATAAGGTGGCTTCTGGTGATCTCATCAACATGTATATGTCTGCTTTGCCATATCATGGCTACACGGCTCAGGCTTCTAGGATGATCGCAGTTGGTGATATCACTTCAAAACAAGAGGAAACTCTTGAGGTATGTACTGAGGCTGTGCGTCGAGCAGAGAGTATAATCCGTCCTGGTGTACCTTTTTGTGATCTCCATAAAGCTGCATTTTCAGTGTACCTTGAGCACGGATACCTCAAAGACGATACAACAGCTACGATGCCCTATAACTGGGCCCCACTTGATGATTTATCGGCTAGAGAAATTCCATTACAGTATGTTCAAAATAAGGATTATGAAAGTTATGGAAGGAAACTTCAGCACGTTTATCCGCCAGTAGCTGGTCCTCATAACCCAAATTTAGGACATTCTGTGGGCATGTCAGGTAATCCCAAATTCAACATCACCTCTCACAATACGGATATTATTGAGCCTGGAATGATCTTTGTGTTGCATGCTCAATGGCTTGATCCAATGACGTCGGGTGCTAATATTGGGAATTGCTATCTAGTCACAGAGGATGGATTCGAGAACCTTAATTGTCATACCCCACTTGAAACGATTCGAATAAAGCCTAGTATGTCTGCATCCAGTTTGGCAGAACCCGCGGCAATATATTCAAACAAATTTATGAAGTAGTTGCATTATACGAAAAAAGCATTAAACCGTACGTACCTAGAATAATACTAATATTTTTGAAATTCAATTCATTGTAAAGGGTGGTTGTTTATGATTGAAGAAGTATTTAATACTTTGATGGTATTCGGTTTGCTTTTGATTGCGGGAGTTGCTATCCGTGAAATTGTTCCTTTTTTTCAAAAGTTTCTGATTCCGTCTAGTGTAATCGCTGGATTTTTAGGGCTGATTCTGGGGCAACAGGTGCTAGGTTGGATTACAATTCCTGAATCATTTTCATCTATTCCTATTTATGCAATGTATATTTTAATGACCTGTGTGCCTCTAGGCATTACCGTTACAGGTAAGAAGGTTATCCAACATATGGATTTTGCTTTTGGTAACATGATCATGTATGGATTCCAATTAGTTTTTGGTGTTCTTATCGGGGCTCTACTCATCGGTTTCTGGCCGAATCTACCTGAAGGTTGGGGCTTAATGGGTGTTGCAGCATTATTCGGCTCACATGGAAGTGTTCCTATTGTTTCAAGTGTTATTGATCCCACTGGAGAGCTTGGTGCTCAAAGTATCGGGATGGTTATGGCTACATTAGGTGTACTTCTAGCTATAATACCAGGTATCATTGCAGCTAACTATGGTGTTCGTCGTGGATGGGGTGCTTTTACTAAGGATATTAAGAATAAAGATAAGAGCTTCTTCCGCGGTACTCTACCTGAAAACGACCGTAAACCGATAGGTAGACTGACTGTTAGTCCGAGCAACGTAACTTCAATCGCTTTCCAGCTAGGTATTCTTGCTGTCAGTTTTAAATTTGGTGAGCTAATTTTAACAGGTATTTCTTCCGTAATCCCATTCCTTGGTAATATCCCAACTATGATATACGGAATTGTCGGTTCACTTATTTTGTGGCCAATCATGAAAAAGGTGAAATTTGATGGGTATGTTGATAAGCCGACCATTAATGAAATAAGTAATTTTTCTCTAGAAATCATTATTTTAACAGCTTGTGCTTCTATTCAGTTAAGTATAATTAGCGAATTTTTAGTCCCTCTATTAATCTTAACTCTTATTATATGTGCTGTTACATTCATTTTTACCCATTTCTGGTATAAGAAAATTAATAATCCAGAATGGTTCGAAAAGTCATTGATGAACTATGGGATGGCAACTGGTTCCAACCCTCAGGGACTTTCTCTCGTTCGTGTCGTTGATCCTAAAAATGAATCCAGCATTTACGAGGCGCTAGGTGTCTATAATGCCGTCTTTTTCTGGAATAAACTTCTCCTACCTTTGGCTGCGTCCCTGATACTCATAGGTACGGTAGTTCCTGTTTATATTATTGGAACCGCTTTAATGATTGTTCCATTAGTGTTAGCCTATATTCTCTTCAGGAAGAAGAAGGGTGCGGGCAAGACTAAGGCAAGAAAAATTTCTTAACCTAGGACTGAATTAATAAAAGCGAATCCGAACACAACCTATCTGTGTCATGTCGGGGCACTTCGACAAAGAAGAACCAGGAATCGGGAAAGCTGTTTTGGGTTCTTTAGTTTTAATCAGAAGCTCATAAAAAAAACTCTAATAATTCCAGGTGCCTACCCCCAGTGAGTTAATCTAATAATACATTGGGGGTCAGGCATATTATTTTATAGTTGCTGGTTATTTCAAATACCTCAAATATTATCCCAAGTTACTCTTATCAAATATCATACTTTAAATAAATAGTGTTTTAAGCAGGGAACAACAATACTATCCTTC
>NZ_JBALOZ010000228.1:0-6252 GCF_036965125.1 Bacillus sp. JJ1503 | reverse complement strand
CCCCTGCATCGTATTAAATTGACTATACGATGCAGGGGGGCTTTTTAGAAGACATATGAATTAAGTTGTTTCTTAACGTAAAAGTATATTGGGTACTAATCGAATATAAATTAGTTCACCTGCAAGTTCAACGATTGTTTGTGTCACAATTATGGCTGCTACTAATGTGCTCAAATTATCTGGTAAGGCTAAAGCAAGAGGAAGAACTACAAGAGAATTACGTGTAGCTCCACTAAATATAAGTGCACGACCTGAACCAATATCAAGCTTGAACCACTTTGCAATAAACCTAGAAATGATAGGCATAATAATCATAAAAGCAATATATATAGGAATTACTTTGATAATCAGGTCAATATATGTTGATAATTTGCCTATTTGAGACGATACAACAACAAAAAGAGTAAGAGCCATGAATGGGACGGGAAGCCATGCCGATATATCTATTATTTTATTCCCAATAAGTGATTTTTTTGCAAATATCTGTAGGGCAATAGCAAGTCCTAAAGGGATAACGATAAGACCAATGAATGCTTCAAGGAATGGACCAGGGTCTACTATTTCTGCTGCATCATCCCCAATAAACAATAATAAATACAAAGGTAATAGCAGCATTTGAGTAATGAAGAGAATAGGTGTAGAAATAAGAATAAGCTTTTCATTACCACTCCCTAGAGCTGTAAAAACAATCACATAATCAATACAAGGTGTAAGTAATACTAAATAGACCCCAAGCAATAACGGTGGATATTCGGGTAATAACTTTGATAGAAGCCACACCACAATAGGAACTGCAATATAGTTAACTGTTAATAAAGCACAAATAAAACGACGATTAGCAAACGATTCTTTTAAAGAAGTAAAAGGAATCTGCGAAAACATACTATACATTAAAATAGCAATGATAAAAGAAATTGTTGCATCTAATTGTGCTCCGAAATCAGGAGCTATTAATCCAAATCCAGCTGCTATCAGTAGTACAATGACATATAGCCAAACTTGATTGTTTTCTAATTTTTCTCTAGAAATCATTATTTGGATGCCCCTTCTTACCGCCCCCTAAAAAGACTTTCTGTAAAGTTGTTAAATAAGAGGCTTATGTAATAAGTGATTTTTAAGAAAATATTTAATTTGAACAGGAATTCTTACTTAATATTATCATAATTGTTATTTAGCTTAATTTAAAAATCCCCCAAACCGGAAAGATTTAGAGTAAAGGTGCTTATGCTAAAAGAAATTCTTCTCTTAGTAGATTTTTGACTACTTTACTTCCTATTATTTCTTATCTTATAGAGTTTGCTTCACCACTTACATATAGTGAGAATTTTATAAATGGGCAGCAGCGATTTTCGTAAGAAATCCATTCAGCTAGTAGTTTCCTTTTAACAATCGTGTTCAAAAAAGGTTTTAGCATACTGATAAAAAATATTTATGTTTATTTCTTTTCATACCCAGCATGGGTATGGTAATATAAAATCAAGATTGGAGGTTGAGCTAATGGAAAACACAGCGAATGAAGTAGCTTGCCATACTGAGGATGTTACGTCTTGCCGTAAAAGCCATCATCCAGAACGAGTAAAGAAGGATTTAACCACTCGATTAAATCGTATCGAAGGGCAAATTCGAGGCATCAAAGGAATGATAGACAAAGACGTTTACTGTGATGATGTGATAACACAAATTTCTGCTACGCAATCTGCATTAAATAGTGTAGCTAAAATTCTTTTAGAAGGTCATCTTAAAGGTTGTGTCGTAGATCGTCTTTCAGAAGGTGATGATGAGGTACTCGATGAATTGGTTGTAACCATTCAAAAATTAATGAAAAAGTAAATTTTTTTAATTTGTATATACCCCTATGGTGTATATCACGCTGAATAACATTTCGTTAAAAGAGAGAAAAGGTATGCAAAATGTAACATTAAAAGTACAAGGAATGTCATGTGGGCATTGTGTGAATTCAATAGAAGGTAGCGTTGGTCAATTAGAAGGTATTAGCCAGGTAAATGTAAAATTAGATGATGCCCAAGTTGAAGTGACATTTAATGAATCGTAAGTATCCCTTGATAAAATTAAAGAAACCATTGAAGACCAAGGATATGAGGTGGAATAAGAGTGCTATCGCAGCACTCTCTCATTTTCAAACAAATATACCCCTTGTGGGTATTTGAGAGGTGGAAAGTTCATGAGTTCAGCAGCAAAAAGTGCAGCTTCCAAAGAAGCGAGTATTGGAATTACCGGAATGACTTGCGCAGCGTGTGCAACACGTATTGAAAAAGGGCTAAATAAAATGGAGGGTGTCGAGCAAGCAACCGTTAACTTAGCCCTTGAAAAGTCATCGATTAAATATGACCCTTCGAAACTAAGTGAAGCTGATTTTGAAAAGAAAATCGAAGCACTTGGCTACGGTGTTGTCAAACAAAAAGCGGAATTTGATATTACCGGAATGACCTGTGCCGCATGTGCTACGCGCATAGAAAAAGGATTAAATAAGATGGAAGGTGTTGCAAATGCGAACGTCAATTTAGCACTTGAAAAAGCAACAATCGAATTTAATCCTTCGGAGGTAGCGATTGCAGACATCATTGCGAAGGTAGAAAAGCTAGGTTACGGTGCGCACCAAAAGCAAGACGAAAAAGAACAAGTCGACCACCGTGAAAAGCACATTAAAGATCAACAACGTAAATTTATAATTTCAGCGATTTTATCGTTACCGCTATTATGGACGATGGTTGGGCACTTTTCTTTTACATCGTTTTTATATGTACCAGACATCTTAATGAATCCATGGTTTCAATTGTTATTGGCAACACCTGTACAATTTATTATCGGTAAACAGTTTTATGTGGGTGCCTATAAAGCACTTCGCAATGGTAGTGCAAACATGGATGTACTCGTTGCTATGGGCACTTCAGCAGCCTATTTTTATAGTGTATATCAAGCGATTGTTACAGCTGGAACACACCACAGTCCACATTTATATTTTGAAACCAGTGCAGTACTGATTACACTTATTCTTTTAGGTAAATTATTTGAAGCAAGAGCAAAAGGCCGTTCATCAGAAGCGATCAAAAAATTGATGGGGCTTCAGGCAAAAACAGCTATCGTCATACGTGATGGAGTTGAAAAAGAAATACCTTTAGAAGAGGTAGTAATAGGTGACACGATTTTAGTGAAGCCAGGTGAAAAAATTCCTGTTGATGGTGAAGTAGTAGAAGGAACAACATCTGTTGATGAATCGATGTTAACAGGTGAAAGTTTACCAGTGGATAAAAAAGCAGGTGACGTATTATACGGCTCAACCATTAACAAAAATGGTTTCATCAAAATGACAGCAACAAAGGTTGGACGTGATACAGCATTAGCCCAAATTATTAAAGTAGTAGAAGATGCACAAGGTTCAAAAGCACCAATCCAACGGATGGCGGATCAAATTTCAGGTATTTTTGTACCCATAGTAGTAGGGATTGCTATCATTGCCTTCCTAGTATGGATTATATTTGTTCAACCAGGTGAGTTTACACCAGCACTTGAAGTGTTAATTGCCATACTTGTAATTGCTTGCCCTTGTGCACTTGGTTTAGCGACACCAACTTCCATTATGGCTGGTTCGGGTCGTGCTGCAGAATTTGGTATTTTGTTCAAAGGTGGCGAACACTTAGAACAAACTCAAGGTATTGACACAGTAGTAGTCGATAAAACAGGTACTGTCACACATGGTAAACCTGTCCTAACGGATGTTTTAGTAGCAGATGGTCAAGACGAAACGAAATTTTTATCGTTGATCGGTGCAGCGGAAAAGCAATCAGAGCACCCATTAGCACAAGCTATCGTTCAAGGCATTCAAGATAAAGGCATTGAACTTGGTGATGTCCAATTCTTCGAAGCGATCCCAGGTTATGGGGTGCAGGCGACTGTTTCAGGTCAAGGGGTTGTCATTGGAACGCGTAAACTTATGCAACAATATGGGATCGATATACAATCCGTTCTCCCAGCGATGGAAGAATTAGAGCGCAATGGGAAAACAGCGATGCTAGCCAATATTAATGGGCAATATGCAGGGCTAGTTGCCGTAGCAGATACGATTAAAGATACATCTCAGGAAGCTGTACGCCGATTACAAGAAATGGGCATCAAAGTAATTATGATGACAGGTGATAATGAACGTACAGCCCAAGCAATTGGTAAAGAGGTAGGCGTTGATGCGGTTATTGCAGAAGTGCTTCCTGAGGGTAAAGCAGAAGAAGTGAAAAAACTACAAGAACAGGGCAAAAAAGTGGCAATGGTCGGCGATGGGATTAATGACGCACCAGCACTAGCTACAGCTGATATTGGGATGGCCATTGGTACAGGGACAGATGTTGCCATGGAAGCTGCGGATATTACACTAATTCGAGGCGACTTAAACAGTATTGCTGATGCGATTTTAATGAGCCGCAAAACGATGCGTAATATTAAACAAAACTTATTCTGGGCATTTGCCTATAATACCATTGGGATTCCAATTGCAGCAATAGGGTTACTTGCACCATGGGTAGCTGGTGCAGCAATGGCATTTAGTTCCGTGTCGGTCGTGTTAAACGCACTGCGTTTACAAAGAGTGAAATTAGAAAAATAAAATAGTCGATATCACCTGTCACTATATTTAGTGGCAGGTCTCGTATCGGTAAAATTTATACCATACTAGCGTATAGTAGATGGTTAAGAAAGGAGGAAAAGTTATATGGAGGATAATGATAAAAAAATTAAGATCGCCATAAATGGGGGAATAGGGTACGGAGCAAAACTCAACGCGAAGCAACTTGTGACAATATCAAAATATATGAATGAAGAGGAGGAACTGGAGTTAACCACCTTCCAACAACTCTATATAGAAATCCCGGAAGCCAAAAAAGAATATATTATAGAAGAATTTCAAAATGTTGGATTAGCATGTTATCCAGTTGGAAACTTCGTAAAAAGCTTAAGAACCTGCAATTTTTGCAAAGGAGAAGAAGAGGAAGGAATGCCGGTAGCAAAAGAATTAAATCGCCGTATTGCTGGAAGAGCTGTTCCCTTTACCTTAAGAGTTGCCTATACAGGTTGTCCCATTGGTTGCGGTGAACCCATGTTAAGCGACATAGGTGTTATGAAAATTAGAGACCATTACAATTTATATGTTGGTGGAAAAGCAAAAGGGAAAGACGCCGAGGTCGGTTCTTTGCTGAAGGAGAATTTAACGCCAGAAGAATTGTACGATACTGTAGAAAAGGTTATCGCTATCTATTCGCAAATGGGTAAAAAGCGAGAGTCGTTTTATAAATTTTTAAAACGGATAGGTAGAGATGATTTAATAAGTTAATATAAATCTCTGTATTTATTAAAAAGACTCTATTTACCCTACCCTTGAATTAAGGAGGTGGTGCAAAAAAAGTTTAAAAAGGTTATTCTATATAACCGCCATAGAATATATTAGATAGCGTTTTTAAAAAGGGACTTTTAAGGGTTTCAATCAAACAAATATCTAATCCTGCAATAATATACTATATCCCATTAAATTTTTAGATGTATATTTATATGAAAACGCTGAAAGGGAGTTTTCATCATGGATATTACATCTTTTATCATATACTGTTTTATTGTGACTTTTACTCCGGGACCTACGAACATTGTCATTTTATCCACTGTGCATAATTATGGACCAAAAAGGGCAATGGAATATACGTACGGAGCAACGATTGCTTTTGGTTTATTACTTGGTATATCTGCGATGTTGAATGCGGTGCTGATAACTGTTATTCCAAAAATTTTAATAGGTATGCAGATTATCGGAACGATATATATGCTATATCTCTCTTATCAAATCTATAAAATGGATACATCAGAATCAACGGAAAACAACACTGGAACTTTTACTACCGGCTTTCTTATGCAGTTTTTAAATCCAAAGGTAGTCATATTTACATTGACAGTTATACCTAGCTTTGTTTTGCCCTACTATACCGATATGCCTGCCGTTACAATAAGTGTTATCGTCATAACGATCATTGGCTTTTTAGCATTTATTTCTTGGGTTCTTTTCGGTGCTATCCTCAAGAAGTTTTTACAAAAGCATACAAGGATGGTTAATGTAATCATGGCTCTAGGTTTAGTTTATGCTACAATCATGATATGGGTAGGGTAGTGTTTAAAGAGGTGAATAAAGTGGATAAATTTATCTATAAAAAAGCAGCAGGTATTACAGCTTTGTCGGCTAGTTTCACTGATTTTAAGTAT
>NZ_JBALOZ010000227.1:1543-3122 GCF_036965125.1 Bacillus sp. JJ1503 | reverse complement strand
TTCCAATATGGTAATATAATCCTATATTAATACAAAGAGGTGAAATAATTGAAAAATAATATAGATAAGAAATTTTTCGAAACATATAGAAGAGGCTATCAAGACGGAAAATCTTCAACTAATGAAGAAATAGGCGCTCTAGGTTACATACTTTTTTTTATATCTTTTCTAGGAATAGCCGTAATAATTAAATTCCTTTCAAATCATGGCATAATGGTTAAAAGTGACTGGATCGAACTAAAAGATTTTATCGTATCACTTATACTGTTGCCAGTTACAGTTACGAAGTCTTTATGCTTCTTTATTTTAGGTTTTTACCCAGATGACATCATAAAACAAGACATTTTACAATTGAAATTTTCAATTATACAAACTGCTCTATATGGTTTACTCTACCTTCTTATCGCATTTATAACATATAAAATTTTATTGACTAAACTACTTAATTTTATTGATGATAAGATATATTGGCTTATCCGTAACTATCTAGTTGGACAAGAGTTAGAGTCTTACCATTATAAAAAATATAGATGGAAAGAAAAAGGCGAACTACTTCCTTTTGCTAGTATTGGAATGTTTTTATTCAAGGTTTGGAGCATTATTTATAACATCGTGCTTTATTATATGATTGTAATATTTATTATGCTAGGTAGTTTGATTGGCATTGGAATTCTAGTACTCGTTGCATTAAATTATGTATTAACTTAAATTATGTGACGTTGAATGTTTTGATAAAAATAACGATTAAGTGCCAAACAAAGTAACAATCACTATAAACACAAAAATCCACAAGAATAATTTCCTGTGGATTTTTCTGATAATGAATCCAATTTGATGTCTTTTCAATTGTACTATTCTTTAAAAAAGTAGTCGTTTTAGCTAAGAGAGTGTCAATTTTCCTTCTTACAACACTATTCCCAATTGATTTGTTAAACTTAATTGTATTATTAGTTGCAATAGTTCTTACTCTAGTTCTATTGATATACATCCATTCACCTCCAATTTTCCCTATATTCTAACACATTTCGAGAATGATAGGAGATAAGTATCAGAGGGAGGATTTTGTATTAATTAAAGCATCCGACCGGGCTTAAACCAGTAACATGTACTACACAAAGGGGAAGTGTGCAGACTGCTCTAACCTGTTGAGCTACTGATGCAAATTAAATGAGATTACTATATAGGAATTGTTTCGAAATTAAAGTGCCGATAATCTTGGCATAGGAGAACCATTTAGTCCTTCCCAACCATCATTACTAACGTGATATTGATTTATTTCTTTTTCGGTTATCTCTAAACAATTCAATTGTCCACCAAAACAACAAGCACCATCAATCCCGATCTTATCATCAGATAGCCAAATATTATTACTGTTATGGATAGTCCTGCATGTTGTATGTCCAAATACTATTGTCTGAACGACATTCCTTATAGGATTATTTATAAAATCCCATCTAATCCAATTTAAGTTGCTTATATCAGTTTTCCAGTCCGAAATAAAGGGGTTAATACCAGCATGAACAAAAATATAATCCTTTGTTTCGTGATAGTATGGAAGATTTAATAGGAATTGAATATG
>NZ_JBALOZ010000227.1:0-1526 GCF_036965125.1 Bacillus sp. JJ1503 | reverse complement strand
GTAATCTAATCCTAAGTAGCTGATTAACGTATTAAATCCTCCAACACCTTCCGCAAGGTAACTGGCTGTCTTTTCAGGATCTGATAAAAAACACAATAACCAGTCATCATGGTTCCCTCTTAATGCAATTGCTCCATTTGAAACTAGCTCCATAACCTTATCAATTACTTTCTTACTATCCTTACCCCTGTCGATATAATCACCTAATAAGATAAGTTGATCTTCTGTAGGGTTGTATTTAGTTATATCTAATAGCTTTACAAACTCATCATGGCAACCATGAATATCACTAATTACTAACGTTCGCTTCATAGCCTAGCTCCTTTATTAGTTGATATTCACCATTCCCAGTATTTTCAATTAAAAATACTTTGTCCTGCTTGTTAAATACAATTAGATAGTCTATATCTTCAATAGGTATCGGCTCGTATGCTACAATCTCATAAGTTTGGTAATAAGCATTGTTTCTGACGTAATCTTTTATGTATTGTTCAGAATCATCATCTAAGTAATATACAATGCTGTTATCATGAATTTTAATATCCTCTACATACTCAAAGTAGAAGTATTTCTTCCTATGTTTTACCTTTGAAGGATTAATGCAAATTAGAACTGAACCATCATCAGAAAGGTTGATACTGGACGCATCCCATTTGAAAGTAAAATCGGGTAAATCATGAAAATATATTTTGCGTTTCTCATCTATAAGCTGACTTAAAACATGTATTTTCCTCTCATACTCTAATATCTTTTCTTCATTCCCTGGCTTGCCTTTAAGTTGTTTAATTACTTCTGATAATGAAAAGATGTTTTCTCCCATCATCATATTTTCAGGTGTACCATCTGTTATTGAATTAGCTTTAAAACTAAGTCCGCCATGCTGTTTAACGACATCAGCAATATAATTCTTTCTTGGTATTATCATTTCTGATTCATGGATACCGATAGCACCAGACATAGTTGTTGCGTGAAATAAGAAGTTTTGAATATTTAACTCTTGGATAATCTCATTTACCTTATCTGCAATTAGCTGCTGCCTAAAATAATCAGGAAGAACGGAGACTTTCGTCCCCGAACTTAGATTGTTTTTTCTGGATTCTTCGAGATAATTAATTAGTTGCAACTTGTTCATCTTTAGTACCATCTGATTGTGGGAAAAGTGTATTTTTCTTAGCATTAATCTCGTTAATTTGTTCCTGCATTTCTTTCCCTTGTGACAACATTGTTTGTGCCATTTGGATCTTATCAGTAAAATAAGAATAAAACTTTTCAATTTCAACTTTGTCAAATCCCTTTAGAATTAAAGGGTAGTAATCAGAGTTAAGAAGTAAATCATACTCCTTAAATTTGTTTCTAAGATTATTTGAGAACTTTAGGTCTGTAAAGTGTTCAATTAATAGTAAAGAAATGAAATCAAGTAATTGAAACTTATTCAAATCTACTCCTCTTACTGCCTTCGCTTCTTCACTCATTTTAGTCATACTGTCAAATACCTTGCTGATTTTTTCAAATGAGAAGTATTTATA
>NZ_JBALOZ010000226.1:9391-16439 GCF_036965125.1 Bacillus sp. JJ1503 | reverse complement strand
TAATTACGGTCTTTCAACATTGTAATAATGCCTGCTCTTGTTGCTTCTGTTCCAAGACCTTCGGTTTTCATAAGCACTTTTTCCAGTTCTTTGTCTTCTATATGCTTGCCAGCTGTCTTCATGAGTGTAATAAGCTGACCTTCTGTGTATCTTTTAGGCGGCTGGGTTTTACTTTCTTTTACCTCTGCCATTATCACATTGCCTTTTTCTCCTTTTTGTAATGGAGGCAATTCTGGTTCATTGTCTTTTTCCACCTGCGGAATGACCTTCCTCCACCCCTCTTCAAGCTGAACCTTCCCCTTTGATAGGAATTTAGCTCTCCCTTCAACGAGTGTTTTCACGGTCGTATATTCGGTGACAGCCTTTTCATAATGTGCGGCAATAAGACTTCGCACGATGAGATCATACAGCTTTTTTTCATCAGGAGAGAGCTTTTCCAGGCTTGGTACTTGCTCAGTAGGAATAATGGCATAGTGGTCTGTTACTTTTTTGTCATTCACATATCTTTTATTATGAACTAGTGAATTTGTCGGCAAAGGGAAAAAGGGTTGATAATCACTGATTCGTCCGATCTTTTTCAGGATTTCCGGAAATAGCTCTGCTTCCCCTTTTGTCACATGTCTCGAATCAGAACGAGGATAGGAAACGATCCCTTTTTGATAAAGCTTTTGTAATACATCTAAGGTTTTTTTTGGAGGTAGCTTGAAGCGGCGATTTGCTTCTGCCTGAAGTGCTGATAAATTAAATAGTAACGGAGGAAGAAATTCCTTTTTTTCTGCCTGAACTTCTGCGACCTCTGCTTCTTTATTTTGGCAAAAAGCAGCAATTTTTTCGGCAAGCTCCTTTGTCTTTATTCGCGTCTCTCCGTCATTTTCCCATTTTCCCGTATATTTTTTTCCATTTATTTTAAATTGGGCTTGGACTTCCCAAAAAGGTTCTGATACAAAGCTCTGAATCTCGTTTTCTCTTTTTACAATTAAGGCAAGGGTTGGTGTTTGCACCCTTCCTACTGAAAAAACATCAGAAAACCCTTGCTGCTGGAGAAGAAGGCTATATAGGCGAGAAGCGTTCATCCCTACGACCCAGTCTGCACATGCTCTCGTATATGCCTCATAATAAAGGTTACGTGTTTCTGATTCTTCCAGTAATGATTGGAAACCATCTTTAATGGCTTTTGGGGTTAACGAAGATATCCAAAGCCTTTTCATCGGAAGCCTCGATTTAGTAATACGGAGAATATTTCTAATAATTAATTCTCCTTCACGGCCTGCATCCCCCGCATGGATAACTTCTGTCAGCTTAGGGTCGGAAAGAAGATTTTTTATTATGTAAAACTGTTTTGCTTTATCTTTCGTCACTTCATATTCAAATTGTGATGGAATAATCGGCAATGAATGCAGTGACCATTTCTTCCACGCAGAATCATATTTTTCTGGTGCTGCCAGCTGGCATAGATGGCCTACTGCCCATGTCACATAGGCTCCTTGGGGAAAAACATCATTTGGAAAAATTTCTACAAACCCTTGATGCTTCTTCATTTTAAAAACGGAAGCCAGCGTCACTCCCTGGTCAGGCTTTTCCGCAATAATAAGTTTCATCTATTGCTCACTTCCAATTTTGATGATAATTTTGACAACTATATTAATACTACTGAATCAGTGAGCAAATAACTAGACTTAAATAAAACAGTTTTCTAATTAAATCTTTCATTTGCTTTGATCTTCCGAAATAAATTAGCCCCAAAATTGTTCGCTTAACAATTTTGGGGCTGTATTTAAATATTTGTATTTTTAATTTAATAATTATACTGTAACAGCTGATAAACCTTTTGCTACATTTTCTACTTTTGCTAAACCTTCAGCAATAATCGTTTCGGCTTGAGCTGGCATAGCAGCGTGTCCTTCAATTATCACTTCATCAACAAGCTTCATACCAAATACTCCGCCGCATACATTTTTAATATAAGTAGCAGCCATCTCCATTGGTGCTGCTTCTGGTGATGAGTAAATGCCTCCGCGAGCACTTAGAACAACGAATTTTTTGTCAGTTAATAATTGTACCGCATTGCCATTTTCATCATATTTGAAAGAAAATCCAGCTTGGTAAATATAGTCGATGAAAGATTGTAATTTAGCTGGGATTGTTAAGTTCCATAATGGGAACGCGAATACAACTACATCTGCAGCTGTTACTGCATCCATTGCTTTTTGTTTAGCAGCCAAAATACGCTTTTCCACGTCTGTCATTTCTTCGCCAGACGCTACTTTACCGAAAGCGCTGAATAAATCTTGACCAAGGTAAGGCATATCTTCTGCAAATACATCGTAAGTAGTTACGTTTACACCTTCAATGTTATTCATGAAAGCTTCATACATTTTAGTTGATACTGCTTCAGATGCTGGGCGGTTGTTTGCTTTTACTACTAGAATATTCATTATGTTTTAAGTCTCCTTTAGATGTCTTTGATTTAATTATCTCGAATTAATAATATATCAAACTAGAACTTAAGTCAATCGAAAATTTGAAACTAATTATAACCAAAATTAGGCACTGGTTTTTCAACTTGATTAATCAAGCGATAATGCAAAAAAAAATTACAAAGGCGGTAATTCTTTTTTTTGGCTATGTTTATGGATACGAGTCATCAGAGTGTACAATGTTTTCGTTTCTTCCTCGTTTAAAACCTCATCAAAAAATGACGATTGAAACGCGAGTTGAGCTGGCATCGCCTCATCTAAAATCGCTTCACCCTTTTCAGTGAGACTGATCGTTTTTGTTTTCCAATCTTGCTTGCGCACTATATAACCTTCTTTTTCAAGCCGTACAAGCATTCGGGAAATACCACCTTGCGTAACTGTTACTTTATCAGCTAGCTCCATTTGCGTTAGCGGCTGATAAACTTGTATTTGCACGAGCACATCAAATTGTGCTGTTGTAATATCAAAACGCTTTAAAAAATCATTCGAAAGCTGGTTACTGCGGTTCGTAAAACGCATTAAGCGTAACCATATTAAAGACCCCATCGTATTATTACGCAACTCGTTTCCCCTCCCTAACATTAACCTAATTATCACTTTACCACTCAACTGAATAGAAATCAAGTTAAACCTCTCATAATCAAAAACGCAGCAAATTTGCTGCGTTTTTGATCCGATAAGTTAATCACTGTTAATTTAGTTATTGATTGCCTAGGTCGCGCTGAGCCCCCGTATAACTCCCGATTACATTTTGATAACCCGGAAGATGGCCTGCAAGCAGGGCGCCAAATCCTTCTTTGTCGTTGCGCCAATCGCGTTGCAATTCGCTTGCCACACTAAACCAATTCATGAGCTGTACTCCTGCATTAGCCATACGCATTAATGCGGCGTTCGCCACCTGCTTGTTGAAAGTTCCGGAAGCATCGGCGACAGCAAATACTTCATAACCTGCCTTCACTGCGGAAAGTGCCGGAAAAGCAACGCAGACATCGGTCACCACACCGGCTATAATCAGTTGTTTCTTGCCATTTTCCTCAATCGCCTTGACGAAATCCTCGTTGTCCCAGGCGTTGATTTGACCTGGTCGAGAGATCTTTGGCGCATTTGGAAAGAGATCGACGAGTTCTTGCATAAGCGGTCCATTGGGACCATTCTCAAAGCTTGTGGTCATGATGACGGGCAGATTAAAAAATTTAGCAGTATTGGCCAAAGCCAAAACATTATTCTTGAATTCGTCTACACCGTAGTCACGGACAAGGCCGGAAATGAGTCCGGTCTGATGGTCCACTAGAAGAAGCGCAGCTTTATCCTTGGAAAGACGTGAATAGAGATCAGACAATTTGTATTCCTCCAAAATTTATGTATTATAAACGATTCCCTTTTTGTATTTCCTTCACTTTAATTTATTTCCAACATTCAATAAAAACAATTACATATATTTAAACTAATACTTATTTTCGAAAAGAGGGTTGCCATGTTTATTTATGTCGTTAAAGAGAGTGATTCTGTGTTTTCGATTGCAACTAAATACCAAGTCTCTATGGATAGTATACGCAACATAAACAGATTAAAAACAGATAGATTAGTACCAGGTCAAGATTTGCTAATTCCGACTAATATATATATTGTTCAGCCCGGGGATTCACTTTATTCCATCTCTCAAATGAGTTTAATTTCAATAGAAACTATTCGTTTATATAACGGGTTGCACTCCGATATATTAATGGTTGGAATGAGGTTATATTTGCCCCCTAGACTTAAGTATGAAGCTGAAGGTTTTAGTTATATAACACCCTCTACACCTGAAAAGAATCAAGTAATCGTCCAAACCTTCGCACCGATTAATACTTTTTTTGGAATTTTTGAATACCATGTTCTTGAAGATGGAAGTTTGAGCACTTTAGATGATCAGCAACTTATTCGAATTGTGAAAGAGAATAAGGTTGCACCCCTTGCCGTTATCACGAATTTGACCCCGACAGGATTTAGTCCCGAATTAACGAGAAAAGTATTAAATACTCCTGAAATTAGAGAAAGATTAATTAATAATATCTACAACCTTGTCAAAACAAAAGGATATGCAGGTGTAAATATTGATTTTGAACGGATTCGCGAAAGTGAAAGGGATTTGTATAGTGGCTTCTTACGTTCTTTAAGTGATCGATTGAGGCCTGAAGGATATTATACATCCGTAGCGGTACCGGCTAAAACAAGTGACGAAATTTCTTGGTTAAAAGGTTATGATTACGGAGGAATTGGAGCAGCTGTTGATTTTGTCTTTATTATGGCTTATGACTGGCACGAAACAAGCAGTTCACCTGGTCCTACTGCTCCCATTGGGGAAGTGAGAAAAACAATCGAGTATGCTCTTAATCACATGAGAGGAAATAAAATTATCCTTGGTGTTCCACGCTATGGATATAATTGGACAATGGCAAATGGAACAGTAGAAAGTGCCCGTGCCGTATCTGTCTCTACTGCAGTAGAAACAGCTATGAAATATCAAGTGCCAATCCAATATTCATCAGAATATCAGCAGCCTTTCTATCAGTATCGAGACGAAACGGGTAAGCGACATATTGTGTGGTTCGAAGATTCAAGGGCCCGAGCTCAAAAACTTCAGCTAATGGTTAATTATCGTCTAAGAGGGGTTGGGGCCTGGCAATTGGGATTACATTTTCCCCAATCAGGTATCCTAGTAAGGGAATTTATGATTCCAAAAAAGATTATTTAATAACAAAAAACTGGTTTCCTATAGATAAATGGGAAACCAGTTTTTTAAATAACTTTTTGCATGATCATTTAAATATATGTAACAAATTCGTCTACTGGTTTACGGTACCCTCTTGGTTTTCTGCTCTGTACTTTTTCCTTTCCAAGGGCAATCATTAATACTGGTTCATATTGATCAGATATGGATAATAATTTTTTCAATTGTTCTGGGTCAAACCCAATCATCGGACAAGTGTCCCAGCCTTTGCTTTTAGCAGCAAGCATGAATAACATCGCTGACAGTGAAGCATTACGAATGGCTTCATCACGCTGGAATACTTCTCCTCTCTGATCATATAAAGACGTTACATCTTGTATTTCATTGTCATACTCTTGTTTGCTTAATATTCCTAAAGCAAGTAGTCCTTCATTGATTTGCCCCACATCTTGATAAGCCTTCTTATCACCTAGAACAATAATTACTGCTGAAGCAGTTCCAACTTTATGTTGATTATATGCTGCCTTTTTTACGCCTAACTTCAACTCTGGATCCATTACTACTAGATAATTTGTATGCTGGAGATTGAATGCAGACGGTCCCATTTTTACAAGATCAAAAATTTCATCAAATTCTTTTTTTGAAATTGGATTATTTTCCAAAAAATTACTTGCTGATCGTCTTACTCTAACTACCTGTTCAAATGTTTCCATGTTCATACACCTCAACTGAATTTTTTCAGGCATCCTACTTTCAGTTTACTAGGCAATTGATAAAAGGGCAAACATTTTGTTTTTAATTTGAGATATTTAATTTAAGAGTTTTAATTAAATTAAAAACCTAGGCTTCTCCGTTTGACTTAGAAAAACCTAGGTTATAACTTCAAATTATTTCTCCTGTAGTGATTGGGTGCAAGCTTCCATTAAAAGCAAATGAGATTCTACCCGTCTCCTCAGATACAACAAGCACAAGAGCGTCACTTTTTTCGGATAAACCTAGTGCAGAGCGATGACGTGTACCTAGTTTTTTATCACCCGTATATTTGTCAGAAAGTGGGAGGACATTAGCTGCGGAGACGATATGATTTTGACTTACCAACACAGCCCCATCATGTAGAGGATTTCCCGGAAAAAAAATTGATTCCAATAAAGTATGGCTCAATTCTGCGCCTATTGAGATACCAGGATGAATCAAAGATTCAAGAGAATCCTCTCGTTTAATAACAATTAATCCTCCATGTCTCCGATCAGACATATTTTGTACACAGATTGATAATTCCGGATATTTATCCGTAAACGGAGATAAATAACAGTTTAAATAAAAAGTAGCTGCTTTCATTTCAATATGTACAAATTGATTTTTTATTTTTTCAAAATTTCCAAGAAGGCAATAATTTTCATTATCCATTGTTTCTAAGCTGCTCTGCAGGGCTGAAATAACTTGGACGATATCCTTTTTTAATGATTGTTTCATCGGTGAAAGGTCGCAATTATTCTGATTCATGGAGCCATACCTCCTTTTTGTAATCATTATTTTATATGGATGATGAAATTTACAACTTGTAAAATAATTAAACAAGTTACTCAATTTATAACCAGAGCCTACCATAAGTTTGTCTACATGAGCCTTAATTATTCACTGTTGAAAAAGGAGCCGAAAAAACTCCTTGAAAGATGTAGAGGCTTCCCTAAGTAAGTTGTAAACATACTGCTTAGGATAGCCCCTTTTTATTTTTTTATGAGTTACTTATTTCTCAATTGTTTTAATACTTGTTCTTTAGCTATAAGGTTAATTTTGTCACATGTTATTCCTTTATCACCAATAACATTTGTTAAATAATTTTTACCGTTAACAGTAACAG
>NZ_JBALOZ010000226.1:0-9366 GCF_036965125.1 Bacillus sp. JJ1503 | reverse complement strand
TTTTTCGAGTAATCTGTTTGCCGCCATTTTTTCAAATGTCTCGTTAGAATCTACTATCCATACTTTCGTATTATTTTTTACCATTCCAAACAGCCATTCGATTTCATTGTTGTTCATCCTTATGCAACCTGCTGTAACATACTTTCCGATAGCGTTTTCGTTATTATTTCCATGTATTGCATAGGTATTACCAGGAGTCCCATATACGTTCAAACCAAGCCATCTACGACCTAATGGGTTCTCAGGAGCTCCACCAGGAATATTTTTTTTATTATAAGGTCGGTCAATTATTTTATTCACAATTCTATATTCTCCAACTGGAGTTAAATCTTTTGTTTTCCCAGTTGCGACGGAAAAAATGTATATTTTGTTTTGACTATTAATATAGGCTAATTTATTTATCTTCTTATTAATAATGATGATATCTTCCCCATTTTTTTCAGCAGCATAGGCGGAATTAGGTGTATATGATAATCCAACTACAAAGAAAGTTAAAATTATCAACGGCATCATCATATTTACTACTCTATTCAAATTATTGTCCTTCTCTCTATTATATTTAATTGCAAACCCAACCGAAAAATGCTCAGCTGGGTTTGCACGTCATGTCATTGAATGGAAAATTATTTATCTAGTAAATACGTTTTGTCCGTAAGTGATTTTTCCTGTTTCTGATAATGAAATGCTGCTAGTGGCTTTAATATTTAATTTATTTTGAACATAAAGCTCATTTCGGGTAGGATCAATACCTTGAATGGCTTTATAGGCTGCACGATAGTATTTGGCATCAAGTTTTATGTCAGCATATCTTCCATATATTACTGGTCTAAATTGGCTGTCATTTTGAATAACTCCATAGATGGAATTAGGATATTGACTGTGATGCAATCGGTTCAATATTATAGAACCCACTCCAATTCGGGCATTGAATGGTTGATTATAGGCTTGCATATAAATAGCACGTGCTAAAAGGTCAACTTCATATTGGTTATACGTTACACGCATTAATTTCTCGATTGTAGCTCTTCCTAGAATCCCATCGGCATGTAAATGATAATGCCTTTGAAAATTCATAATAGAGTGCTGATCATGAATGTTATAGCCTAATTGTTTGAAACGAAATTCATATTGTTTAATTTGTGAATAGCTATATCTTTCAAGATGTGTATATTTGTGATTATTCACTTTCACTTCTTGGTTTTGTGTATATCTGCTGGGAGCTGCTGCTTCTACTCCCGAAATAGTTGTAAATGCTGTTCCTAAAATGGTTGCTGCCGCAGCCCCTGTTAATATTGTTTTTTTCAATGTTTTAATCATAATCTATTCCCCCTGTTATTTTATATTTAAATATCTTTTAGTGATCAGTTCCTAGAAACAGAGCTTAAATAGGCCTGAAAATAAAATTGGTTACACATCCCCTTGTCTCCTTTTTGTTCTCAGGTTACTTTTTATAACTCATGAACACATCATAACTCAAACTCGTAAATATCTCAACTTAAAAAATCTTCAATTAAGGATAAAAATTATTCCACTTTTACTATTTTCTTATTCTTGGCTTCTGTTTCAAATTTCTACAAAAGTAATGATAAACTTCATTCCTTATTCGGAAATTTAATTCGATTTATACCTACAATCTTGGTCTATAACGTTTAAGCGGTCCTCAGCAATCGATAACCCAACTATATATCATTAGCTGATAAAGTCCGCTGTTTGTATGGAGGAGAGGTTCCTCGGAAAGAATAATTTCAACATCAGAGATTTTTTGGATTCGTTCGAAAAGGAGAAAAATTTAAGGGAGAATTTTAAAATGAAAATAACAAAAATAACTACACTTTTAGAATTGATGCAAGCCATTTCAGAAAATACACCACAAGTTTTGGAGATAGAAACATCAATTCTTTCCCCGCATTCCATTACTTTATCTGAAGGCTACAAATTAATAGGAAAAAGTAACGGTTCATGTATGGTGAGCTTTAACAATAGTGATGGTTTTGGTGTGACGCGCAACAATACTATCTCAAACTTAACAGTGATGACAAAACAAGCTAACCGAGCAATATATACGGTTTACGGCATTCCAGATATGGGGAATATTGTCCTTGAAAATTTGAATATTACAGGGCAGGTTTCAATTATTTCTAGGCCAGGAACAGACAAGATAAATCTGATTGCAGATAATATACATATTACTTCTTGCGATTCCAGACATTACAGTGAGCAGCCGCAAAAGTATGGCGTTAATGTATACCAAGGGGCACTGACTGTTTATAATTTTAACTCTGACGAAAACAGTAAGATTGATTGCAGATTAACCAATATCTGCATAGGCTTTAAAAATGCTCCGGTTATTGGCTCAGGCATTTTTGTTTGTGGTTTTGGCGATAAAGGTGGCAAAGTTAATTTGGAAACACTAACCACAGGTGCTGTATATTCAAATGGTATGTTACCCTATGGTACAGCAGATATCATTACTGCTGCTGTTTTCATAGTTTATGGTGTTGAGGCAATAACAGTTGAACATCACGGTGAGCTTGTGACTTATGGTGTTAATGATATGGTCCTGGATACGTGGGGCAAAGTTGAAAAATGGGTTAGTAATTATCCAATCGTATCTTATGGACCAAGCGGTATTGGATTCGTGAATTTTGGTACAGTAAAAGATTTCTTGGCACAAGATATTATTACATATGGGTTAGGTGCTAGGGGCTTTAACCAATATGACGGTACGGTTGAAAATATTAAGTTTAAATCCATCACTACCTATGGTGATGGCTCAATAGGCATACAAGTTAGCAAACCCATTGGAAATATGACTGTGGAAGAAAACGTAACAACATATGGCTCTGTGGGTAATTCCCTAGTCAAAGGCGTAATAACAAAGCTTGCGGCAAATGCAATAAGTATTAAATCAGGAGGCAAAGTTGAAAGTTTGACCATTAATGGAGACATTATTACTTATGGAGACAATGTTACGAATTACGCATTGGAAGGCGGCGAAGTTACGAAGTTCAACGTCAGCGGAGAAATTATAGTTCATGGGGAAAATTCACAAAAATATAAACCGTAACTAAATGGGGTATTAGCATTTCTCAGATATAAACTAAAAATTATGTTATTTTCTGAGTTTTTCCTCCTTACTCCTCTCTCAAATTTCTATAAACATAAAAAAGGTCGATACCCCTTTAACCATAAGACTAACGGGTATAGACCTTACTTTTTTACAATTTATTTTTTCCTATCCAATCAATAAAATTATTCATCGTTCGATCCAAAATTTGAATAGTTGGCTCATGTATCAGCTCTCCCGCTTTATTTATTTTCTCATGTATAAAAGTAATATAAACTTCATTTCCAGGTAAGATAAGGGCAGAAATGCCTGGCGAATTTAGAATTTGACGAAGATGAATCTGAGCACGAACAGTTCCTAGGGCTCCTGTCGTACTGCCGATGATCATAACCGGTTTGTTAACCATAACCGTATCAACTCTAGAAACCCAATCGAGCGCATTTTTTAAGAGTCCTGGGATGGAATGATTATATTCAGGTGTAGAAATTAAAACACCATCACTTTCTGAAATCTTTTGCTTAATTTCCGTTACGATTGGAGAAGAATTAAACTCATCATCCTCACTGTACATTGGTAACTGTTCAATTTTTAAAATTTCAATTTCAATATTCTCTTGAAAACGTTCTTGAATAAAAGCAGTCAGCTTTCTGTTGTAAGATCCTTTACGATTACTGCCAATAATTGCAGCGATTTTCATGAAAGTTTTCCTCCTGGTATAAATCCTGATTCAAAATCATATTTATACTCAATTTTCCCTCTTTGTTCATCTTATATGCTATCTCGACATATACTTTCCATATTAAAAAAGCCCAACTGAGGAATGTTCAGTTAGGCTAGATCGTCACATATTTTTTTATTCGAATTTCCCTTCTCTGAAATCCTTGTATGCTTGTACAATCTCTTCTTCCGAATTCATCACAAATGGACCACGAGCGACAACATTTTCTCTAATGGGTTGGCCAGCATATAATAAGACGTGTAATTTTTCTTTAGATTGAATCTTCACTTCACTCTTTCCGGCATCCATTCCACGTTCCAACCAAAGAACTTGACCTTTCTCGCCATCCGTATTTTTACTGCCAAAAGTACCTTTTCCTTCTATTATATATAGAAATCCATTATAGCCACCAGGAAGATCCTGGATGACAGTTTTATTCGGTTCAAGTATAATCTCTACCATTGTAACAGGTACGTGATTTTTCGTGCCGGCCTTAACACCCATTGATGAGCCTGAAAAGACACGGATGACTGCGCCATCTTCAAAACGAACTGGCATATCCTGTGCACGCATATTCTGATAACGAGGTTCTGTCATTTTTTTATCACTAGGCAGATTCACCCACAACTGCAGGGAATGAACGGTTTCTCCCAAAGCAGGGTCCTCTGTATGAATGATCCCTTTACCAGCTGTCATCCATTGAACATCTCCGGGTAATAATTCCCCTCCGCCTGTTTTGTTATCCAAGTGTTCAAGCTTTCCATCAATCACATAGGTTACAGTTTCTATTCCACGATGCGGGTGCATTCCGAATGTCCCCCGCTGGAAAAAATCTTCCGCCATCAATAGAAATGGATCATATTCTTCCCAATTACCCGGTTCTAAAACGAATCCAACTTTATGAGTTGGCGAATTTTCCTGAAAAGAGACATTTTTTACACTTCTAATTCCTCTGGACCAGACATTTTGGCTACTCATTTTTTTATCCACCCCTTTAATTAATTTACATTTTTCTATGACACTAATTAAAAGCTAATATCTTTAAATTAAATATCTTTAATGTGAGATAATTTTACGTTTTATCTTTGTCTGTGTCAATCATTTGAAAAATTAAAAACCAACTTTTCTCTAGTAAAAGTTGGTTTTAACTTACTAACTTTTATTTTGATTTTAGGATAATCACCTATTATTTGACATTGAAAGATACGAAAGAACATTTGCAATCGAGAAAGCTATCAATTTATTAATACGATGTTACTGTGACTGTCGAACGATATGATCTGCCAGTCTAATGGCCAAAGCAACATTTGAAAGTACAGGTCCAGCCGCAGTTAATGAAGGAAGCACACTATTATCAGCTACAAATAGCCCTTGAACCCCATGTACTTGACCTTGACGGTTAGTCGCTGATGTCGAAGGATCATCTCCCATTCTGCTTGTACTCGCCTCATGCATATCTGCCCCTGGCGGCCTCAGCGCCAAAGAAGATTCATCCAGAGTCACGCCCATAGCAGCTGCAGATTGTCTAATGCCTTGGGCAACCTGGTTTGCTACTTGACGGTCTTTGTTGCTTAAAGAGTATTGGACTTGCTGTAACGGTACACCGAACTCATCCTTCTCAGCCGTAAGGTACACTCTGTTCTCAGCTCGAGGCTCCACCCTTCCAAAGGATGCGTAGACAACCATAAGCTGATCCTTTAATGCTTTGTCTTCAAACTGCTGATATGAAAAGTATTGGTCTGGCCCAAGAATCTGAATTTGATATGGAGACTCATTTGTCTCAAATTTCAATACAGCGAGATTGCCCAGTTTGTCAGAGAACTGTCTTCGATCGATTGTTCCAATTCCAATAATGGATACATGCCCTGTTAAATAACGCCCAATTGCAGGCCCTTGGATTCCAGAATTAAGCAATAGACGCGGAGTTTCTAACGTACTAGCCGATACTACGACATTTTTGGCGCGAAGTATATGAGACCTCTTGTCTTCAGAAAATACTTCGACACCCGACACTCTTCCACTTTCAGCAATAATTCTAGAAGCATAAGCGTTAACTGCAAGGTCATATGGCCGATCAAACAAGGCAGCAGCTAAAGCATTGATCGAACTAAACCATGGATTTGAGTGGACTTCACCTTGCCGGGATGGAGTCATATCAAAAGCTAAAGGCATGTCATCAGCTTCCAAAATCCCGTTTGCATGGAGTCGCTTTAACATAACATTTTGCATCGATGAGCCCTTAGCATAATCTCTTGTAACATGTAATAATTTTTCGGCCATCCCATAATATACATTTATTTCACGGGGATGAATTGGCCATTTATTAAGCTCAGACCGAATAGGGCGCGGAGTGGCTGCATTCCAGAACAATGACCTGCCTCCAAGTGCATATACCATTGTAGCTCCTGAAAATTGTGGTAACCGTTTACCTAAAGCTGTTGAATTATCAGGAAGAAGGACATCTCGGGCTGTATTCACATTCTGCGTAGGAATATTAAGGGAATGGGAATGAAATAACTTATCACCCTTTTCAATTATTCCAATCTTTTTGGCTCCTTGATTCTTCCACAACTCACAAAGTCTTTGTAAAGTTGCCCCTCCCCCGGGACCTGAACCGACAATCAGGACGTCGTAATTGGTCTTGGACATCTCTTCAAGTGTTTTAATAGGAATCCAATTATTCTTATATTTCACAACCATCATAATCACCCGCCCTAACACATATTTATTTTCAATTCAATTTATGCCACATGGCTTTTCCAATATGTCAAGTTAGGGTTATTAATAGCTTAAATCTAAAAGAAGCTGACCATAAAAAGTCTTGTTAAAAACCTTTCAAGTCAGCCAGCGGTCAAAACCTTTTCAGTATCAATATTTTTCCTAATTCATTCATCATACCTTTGAATCATATTGTCGCTAAGGGTGTATAATTCGCTAGCAAGTATTGATATTATAATTCTATTAAAAATCGTATTCTGCTTCTTTAGCTTTGCGGATTTTCGCATATGTTTCCGTTAGTACTACTGTATCTTCGACTAAACGCTCGATACGGAACAGCACATCATCATTTGTAATTTCTTTTCGCTGAAAATCCTTTTCTTCAATAAATACATAAGTTTGTACGATTTGTGCTTTCATATAAGCCAATATAGGTTTTAATTGTTGTTCTGCCATTAAGTAATGCTTTGGAGTGCCAGCTGTCACAAGCATACTGACAACTTTGTCGCGAAATGCGTTTACTGGCAGTAAATCAAATATATTTTTTAATGTAGCTGGGATGGATGCTTGGAACACTGGTGTGCCTATAATAATGGCATCTGCCTCCATTATTTTTTCGGCTACATATTTTGTATCGCCTGCATACTCCCAATAATTACGTCCATCACTGAACTGAACTTCAAATTCTGCTAAATCAATAAGCGTAATTTTTGCGTCTGGATATTTGTCACTTGCAGATTTTAATGTGTAGTTCATCGCTGTTCTTGTTTTAGAACCAACCTTTGAACCTGATAAACCGACTATTTTCATTTTATATGCCCCCTATTTTTTAACTGTAAATTTTCTTACTGCAGGCAAAATTTCTGTTGCTATCAATTCGATGTTTTTCAATATTTTATCGAATGGCACACCACCAAAATCAATTTGTGCCATGAATCTCTGTTGTCCGTATAATTCATATTGATAGTGCATTTTTTCAATAATTTGCTGTGGGCTTCCTATCATTAATGCATCACGATAGTCAACTGCCTGAGCGAATTGTTGCTTCGGATAACCGCCGCCTCTTAATGCCTGCATCCCTGTATTCACATGTGGATAGTACTCACGAAGTGCATCCTGTGAATTTTCTGCCGTGTAAAATAAACTCGTTGTGGCAATAGGCAACTCGCTTGAGTCAAATCCATTTTGTGTTGCAGCTTCACGATAAGCATCTACAGATATTTTAAAATTTTTCGCTGGGCCCCCAAGTGTTGTTAGCATCATTGGTACTCCTGCATTGCCTGCTTTAATGGCACTCGCAGGCGGACCGCCAACAGCACGCCAAATCGGCATATGGCCATTTAGAGGCTGAGGAAGAATATAGGCATTTTCCAGTGGTGCACGGAATTGTCCTTCCCAAGTCACTCTATCCTCATTATTTATCTTCAACAGCAGCTCTAATTTTTCTTCAAATAATTCTTCATAATCACGGACATCATATCCAAGCAAACTATATGCACCAATTCTTGATCCGCGACCAGCGACAATTTCTGCCCGGCCATTTGAGATTAAATCGAGTGTTGCAAAATCCTCATATACACGAACGGGATCTGATACACTTAACACCGTTGCCGAACTCGCAATTTTTATATTTTTTGTCGCTTGTGCAATAGCACCTAAAATGACTGTATGTGCTTGCGTTGTAAAATGCGTTTGATGACTTTCACCAACAGCAAAAACATCTAGTCCCGCTTCATCTGCTAGCTTACTTGCTTCAATTAATTCGCGAATGCGCTGCTCAGCGCTAATGCGACTTCCTGTATATGGGTTTAGCAAATGATCACCAATTGAATATAATCCAAATTCTAGTCCTTTATTTAAATCGATACGATATTTTTCCATTTTCTTATCTCCCCTTAATCAAGCGGCTTTAATTTGGCTTCAATTTCTGCACGTTTCTCTTCTAAAAATGGCGGTAAATCTAAATTCTTTCCTAAATCTTCAATTGAAGAATCTGCTGTAAATCCAGGTCCATCTGTTGCAATTTCGAATAAAATCCCATTAGAATCACGGAAATATAAGCTTTGAAAGTAAAAACGATCAACAATGCCTGATGAATAGAATCTACGTTTTTTCACTTCTTCATTCCAAAACAGGAGTTCTTCCTCGTTTTTTACACGAATGGCTAAATGATGAATACTCCCACGCCCTGGCTTTTCACTTGGCCCCTCTTGCTGCTTTACAACAATTTCACCAAATGCTTGACCGGCAACAGACTGAAAGTTTGCTTCATCTTCTGTGCGCACCACTTCAATATAACCAAACATTTCCGTTAAAGTTTTAGCTGTTCGTTCCAAGTAACGCACTGTAATTTCCACAGTTCCCATTCCTAAAATACGATGCTCAGGCTCTACAGCTGAATCTTCCCAAGCCATCCAGTAATCTGGTATCTCTTCTCCATTATTATTTAATAAAACAAGTCGCAACCCTTCTGAATCTTCAAATGGAAGTGCTGCTCGACCTGCATAGGTTGTGATTTCACTGTGCTTAACTTCAAATTGCTCAAAGCGTTTTTTCCAATATTTAAGACTTTCCAAAGATGGGACGAGTAAGCCAATTTGAGTAATGGCATTTGTTCCACGATGCGTTCTTCCCGCTAACGGCATTTCAAAAAAGGATAGTTCTGTACCTGCACTTCCAGTTAAATCTCCGTAAAATAAGTGATACATGGAAGGATCATCTTGGTTAACGGTCTTTTTCACGCGCCGAAGACCTAACACGTTTTGATAAAAATGATTATTTAATTGAGCGTTCTTAGTGATCATTGAAATATGATGATGCCCAGTAATTTTATACATTGTTCTTCCTCCTTAGATTTAACTTG
>NZ_JBALOZ010000225.1:5272-6201 GCF_036965125.1 Bacillus sp. JJ1503 | reverse complement strand
GCCCGATTGTTGAAGATCAATGGCTATGTACTTATGAACTCTAATACCTGTTACATTAAAAAGAAAAGCATTATTTGCTATGAATAATGCTTTTCTTCTTATGCTGTAACAACAAAAATAGTATAAATTTAGTCCATGTAATGTTTTTTAAAATCTGGATGGATAGAAAATTTACGGCGTAAATTCACTAGGTTTTTCCCAAAACTCTCCTCTAAAAGTTCTTTATGTTTCTCCATAATTTCCATAAGATACAAATCGTGAATGATGAATTCTGTAATTGGCATGACTAAACCTACATGCATTGTCCATGCTGCACGGCTATCTTTACCTAGCGAGACAATACCTGCTACTACTTCTGAATCATCTCCACTAATAACAATCCATCTTCCACCATACTCTTCTGTAATTTCATGACCCATATAATGGAGGTAAACATTAGCAAAATCAGATAAGATTTCCCCGTAAGCAATAATCGTTACATTGACCCCTCTTTTTGCTGCCAGTCTTAATTCAGACTCCAACTCTTCGAACTCTTCTTTCCAGACCTCTAAAAGAATTCTTTTTTTAGCAGATAATATACAAGCCTTTACCTTTTCGAGTATTTCATTGCGTCCCGTGATATTCCAAATATTTTCACGGTCATTTGCAGACCGTTCATACTCCGCTAATGATTTTTCTGCCAGTTCAAAATTTTCTTCTGCTTTCATTCGGCGGCTTTTAATTAGCTCCTTTGCAGGAACAGGCGTATATTGTGGTGTGTTTCCAGGACTAACCAGAATATCTCCTCGCATCGCGAGACTGTCCAGAACTTCATATATTCTTGAACGTGGTACACCGGAATTTTTTGCTACTGCATAGCCGGTTAGAGGCGATTCTTCCAATAAAGTAAGGTATGCTTTCGCTTCATATTCGGTAAAATTAAGATTTTT
>NZ_JBALOZ010000225.1:666-5256 GCF_036965125.1 Bacillus sp. JJ1503 | reverse complement strand
AACCTTAGTCGCTACCTTTGTAACTAATATTTTAGCAAAATCTGTTGATTGTTTCCAAAATCATCTGATATACTTTACGAGTAGTTACCTAAGTAGTCACTATAATGAGAAGGAAGGAGAAATAGTATGGATAGCTTACTAACATACATATCAATTGCTGCAATGATGGTTATTATACCAGGGGCAGATACTATGCTCCTTGTGAAAAACACGCTTAGCTATGGTACAAAAGCTGGACGGTATACGGTTCTCGGAATGGCAACAGGGCTTTCTTTTTGGACGCTAATTGCTATTCTTGGATTATCTGTTGTCATTGCAAAGTCTGTCATTCTTTTTAGTACCATCAAATATCTGGGAGCCGCATACTTAATTTATTTAGGAATAAAAAGTTTTTTTGCTAAAAGCGTATTTTCTATAAAAGAAATTCAAGCTCAAGCAAATACACCTATTGAGTATTCAAATCGATATAATAAAGATTCCTTCATGCAAGCGTTACTTAGTAATATTCTTAATCCAAAGACTGTTATAGTTTATATCACAATCATGCCGCAATTTATCAATTTGAATGAAAATGTAGACCAGCAATTGATTGTATTAGCCTTAATCCTAACCCTACTCGCTGTATCGTGGTTTTTGGTTCTAGTTTATCTAATTGATTACGCCAAAAAGTGGTTGAACAACTCCAAATTCCAGAAGGCATTCCAAAAATCAACCGGTCTAATTTTAGTAGGTTTTGGCATAAAAACAGGAATTTGAATAAATTAACTAACGCATAATTTGATTCTCTCCGTTCAGAAATTTGAACGGTTTTTTTATTCATTTTGTCACAAAATCTTTCCTTCAATCGTCTTGAGGGTAGAACGAATGAAGGGGGAATTTTAATGGAAAAAGTTGATGTAGCCATCATCGGCGGTGGATTGGCAGGGTTAACGGCAGCCAATTACTTAGCAAAGGAAGGTAAAAATGTCATTGTATTTGATAAATCCAATCGTCTTGGCGGGCGATCCATGACTAATAACGAAAACGGTGCACTGTTTAACATCGGAGCTCATGCACTGTATTCGGGTGGAGAAGCTATGACTATTTTTAAAGAGCTTGGTGTTGAAATTAGTGGAAAAAATGCGATTGTTCAAACGCATGGTATTTGGAAAAACAAAGTGGTTCCCTTTGCAACTGGACTAGGTTCACTTCTCAAGTCTTCAGTGATTTCTTGGTCAGAAAAAATCCAATTTACTCAGTTGATCATTCAGATTTGGAAAATGAATATAGATAATATAATGACAGTTAGTTTAAGTGACTGGGCAGAAAAAGAAATAAAAAGTCCAATGATCAGGCACCATTTTTATGCATTATGCCGTACAACAACTTATACGTTTGCCCCGCATCTTCAGCTAGCCCGCCCCGTTTTAAGGCAACTTCAAAGAACACTGAAAACAGGTGTAATTTATGTCGATGGCGGTTGGGAGACCATCGTTGCGGATTTAAGAAAAAAGGCAGAAAGTCTAGGTGTAAAAATAAGATGTCATTGTAAGGTGGAAAAAGTAGAATCCAGACATCCATTAAACACCATTAAATGTGCAAGTGGCGAAACCATTGAAGCTGAGAATATTATTATAGCAGTACCACCTAATGAAGCCTGTCGTTTGCTTGAAAATTCTACACTATCTTTATGGAAAAGGCAGGCGGTTCCGATTACCGCAACGTGTTTGGATCTCTGTTTGACCCATTTGCCTAATCCAGACCATCAGTTTGTAATAGGCTTGGATCAGCCTATTTTTTTCACTAATGAATCCAGGGCCGCTAAAGTATGTAAAGAAGGTAATGCCGTTGTTCATTTAGTAAAATATCATGATCCGACATACCAGGGTTATGATCCTCTTACAAATAAAGAACAACTGGAAAAATTAATGGATCTCCTCCACCCAGGATGGAGGGAAGCGGTTATCACACAACAATTTTTGCCGAAAATCACCGTAGTGCATGATTTCCCAAGAGTTGGCCGGCATGATCCCATTGGACCTGAAGTTCCATCAACGCAAGGACTTTACATTGCAGGAGATTGGGCAGGCCATGATGAATTATTGGCTGATGGGGCTGTTGCGAGCGGAAAGCGGGCGGCCGCGCATATTCTGGAAAAAAGTAAAGTCTTAGTATGAGAGAGTGATTGATTTTGGAAATGGCCCAGGTTTATCAAACCTATAAACCATTACTATTCTCCTTAGCCTATAGGATGCTTGGGAGTGCAATGGATGCAGAGGACATCGTGCACGAAGCTTTTATTTTATTGGGAGAGGCGGATAACGAGACCAAAATTAATAATTTGAAGGCCTATTTATGTAAAATCGTAACGAATCGGTGCATTGATAAACTGCGATCCGCAGCAAAACAGCGGGAAGTCTATATTGGACAGTGGTTACCCGAACCAATTGTAGAAGATGATATAGACAATCCATCTATTTCTTTAGATAAAAAGGAATCCATATCGATGGCTTATTTATTGCTGTTACAACAATTAACCGAAGTTGAAAGAGCCGTTTTTCTGTTGCGTGAAGTCTTTCAATATGAATATGAAGACATTGCTTCAATCGTAGGGAAAAGCAGCACGAATTGCCGGCAGATTTTTCATCGGGCAAAAAAGGGAATTATGCACAAAACGCATTCTGAAAAGTCTGATAAACACCACTCGAAAACATATATAGAAAAATTTTCTCAGGCCGTCCTTGACGGAAATATTGATCTGATTCATGCGATGTTAACAAAGGATGCCGTTTTCTATTCGGATGGTGGTGGGAAAGTTACTGCTGCATTGCGGCCAATCTTCAGTGCGGATCATATTGCACGTTTCTTACTAGGCGTCATTACTAAACTTCCTGAGAATGCTGCTTACCAATTTAAAAATGTGAATGGCAGTCCGGGTATGGTCGTAATAATTGATGGAAGGATCGATTATGTGGTTTCAATTGAAGTAAACGATGGAAAAATAGCCAAGATTTACATGGTCTCGAATCCTGATAAACTAATTCATTTAAACAAATAATGTTATAAATGGGCCATCTGTTGTAGATGGCCTGAACTGTCGTTGGGCTAAAGGGGTATTTGTTGAATAGTTAATGACTAGTGAGACAAACGTTGTAATATTAGAATGGCGATAAATCAAGATTTTGTCTCATTTTGAATCAATGTTTGTGTCATTCAAAAGTGACACAAACATTGTAACCCTTACTTTATTTCACATCTATTTCAAAAATTTCGTCATAGAGAATTACCCCGTTTTTATCTACTCCTGCATCATTAGAATAGATATATGGAATGATCCTAAGTTTGGTTATGTTGTTTTCTAATGCTATAAATCTATAATAGTTAATATAACTTGAAGTCCGTGCGGAGAATTCTTGCAATTCCATCCCATTTTGATCTTCAATCCTAAAGTGAAGGTCATTAGAAATATCATTCATTTTGTAAGTAATCATTGTTGAAACAGGAGTTAATATCAACTCTTCTACCGTCACTTTCTGACCATCCTCTAGTGTAATATACTTATTAATTGGTATTGATTTCTTTTCTGCCATGAGTTTTTCACCGGATGCAGTAAATTCAAAACTCCACTTTCCTTTTATTAATTTCTTTGAATCACTTCGTTCCAAATTATTAAAGTCTATTTTAATCTGTTGATTATCTTGAAGATTAATATTTTTTATATCCGAAGCCCAAAAATAATTCACTGCTGAATTGGTTATTTCTTTGGGGCCTCCACCTCCCCCGAGATCTGATTTCTTACCATTTATATAAACTCCTATGTTTGAATACCAATTATAAGCTAAGTCACTATCCGATAAATCTGTATGGAATGTACTACTAATAAGGAGTTGACCTTCATCTAGTATTATTTCATTCAATGTCACCTTCACTCCATTACTTTCTACCGATTCTCCAATGACTGTTTTATAATCGCTTAATGAATCTTCTTGCGAATAGACAAATTTCTCTAGTGCGCTTCCGATTATTGGAATATCCGCTAAAGTATAATTTGTATTCATCCCTAAAATTGTTATGACTGCAAGCGAAGCTGCTACAGCAAGAATCCTTCTTTTATTACCCGATCTACTCTTTAACTTTGCCTTTATTCTTTTTTTTGTAGCCTTCTTTTCGATATCCGTTAATTGGCCACCTTCAAATTCTGATAGATTAATTTTTTCATCATTTAAACGCTCAAATAAGTTTTTCATCTATTCACCTCATTCTATTTTCCACTAGCTGAATTACCTTGAAATAATGACCGAAGCTTTTTTCGCCCACGGGACAAACGATTATAAAGAACGGACCTTTCTAAACCCGTTTCATTCGATAATTCATCGATATTTTTGTCTTCAGCATAATGTTTGATGAATAATATTTGATCTTCTTTCTTTAAGTAACCGAGCATTTTCTCAGTAGTGCTACTTAACATATTTCTTGTTACATGTGCTTCTACGTCAAATGGACTTTCTACCATCTCATCATCGATATCTTTTTGCTCTAAATATCTTTGGTATTTTCTTTGATAATCAATTGCCTTGTATTTTGCAATAGCTGCAATCCAATTTTTTAGTG
>NZ_JBALOZ010000225.1:0-632 GCF_036965125.1 Bacillus sp. JJ1503 | reverse complement strand
AGTGAATTTCTACTTTGGTCATATGAATGAATATTTTCCCAGATAAGAAGTAGTACATCATCCAAACATTCCTCTTGAATAGATTCTAAATTGTACAAGTACTTTTGGATAACTTTCTTTATCAAACCTCCGTAACAATCGATGATATAGTATAAAGCTTTTTCATTTCTTTTTGTTAACTGTTGTACAACGTTACTATCGTTTATTTTCATCTATTTCCTCCCTGTAAGTGTCCCCCTACACTCCTTATTACGTAATCATTGGCCCTATTTCTATCAAGAAATTCTATTTTTTTAACTTTTTTGTTATTATGTATAGATTATTTTTTTCCTTAGCTCATAAAAGGAAGGATATCATTGATATATTTAGTAATAACAGACCTCGGCAATTTAATTTTATTCTATTTTTCATTCAACTAAATTGTACTATAGTCGAAAACAGGCACTAACCATTTCAAGAAAAGCAACCAATTTTATTGGAATTCTGCTTATTCAGCAATCTGTCCCAATAATGAAAATAGGCGCTTTTCCTTGTTCCAGGAAAGCGCCTTTTAATGGAATACCTATAATAAGTTCCTAACCCGAAAATCACTTAATTCTTCTTGAACTAACGCTACCCATTAGTTTAAGTAC
>NZ_JBALOZ010000224.1:0-17800 GCF_036965125.1 Bacillus sp. JJ1503 | reverse complement strand
ATTTAATGGTGTTTAATGGCGATAGTCAACGTTACATAGACTCAATTATAAAAGCCTAATTTAAGGCGATTATCTAGTGAATACAATTTTGATTGTAGTTAATGTATTTATTGTTATAAAGTACTCTAAATATAGACCTATTAAAGAAATGAGGTAATTTTCTTAATGAATATACTTGTTACCGGTGGCGCTGGATATATTGGTTCACACACTTGTGTAGCTTTACTTGAGGCAGGACATACAGTTATTGTAGCTGATAACCTTTGTAACAGTAATGCTGAAAGTCTAGAAAAGGTTAAACAAATAACCAATAAAGAAGTTGTTTATTATCAAATAGATGTAATAAATGAATCTGCATTAGATATTATTTTTTCAAACCATCACATAGATGGTATTATTCATTTTGCAGGTCTGAAAGCAGTGGGTGAATCCGTAGAAATGCCCCTTGCTTATTATTATAACAACATTGTCAGTATATTGGTCCTTGCTAAAGTCTGTAAAAAATATAATGTGAAACGTTTTGTCTTTAGTTCATCGGCAACGGTTTACGGTGAAAATAAAGTTCCTTTTATAGAAACCATGAATCTTTTACAGACTACAAATCCTTATGGGGAAACTAAAGCCATGAGTGAGCGAATTCTGAGTGACATAGCTAATTCAAACCCAGGGTTCTCAGTTGCCATCCTTCGTTACTTCAATCCTGTGGGAGCTCATGAGAGTGGTTTAATTGGTGAAGCACCTAATGGTATTCCTAATAACCTAATGCCTTATATTACGCAGGTTGCTAAAGGTGTACTTGATAAGCTTCAAATTTTTGGTAATGACTATCCAACTAAGGATGGTACAGGTGTAAGGGACTATATTCATGTTATGGATTTAGCTGAGGGACATATTGCAGCATTGGATAATCTCGTTGAAGGTGCTCATATTTATAACTTGGGAACAGGTCTAGGTACTAGTGTTCTAGAATTAGTAAAGGCATTCGAGGTGGCTAACGGTATTAAAATTCCTTATGAAATTGTAGGTCGTCGACCTGGTGACATTGCCGTATGCTTCGCGGATGTTACAAAAGCACTGCGGGAATTAAATTGGACAGCTAAACGTGATATTATTTCAATGTGCAAAGATGCTTGGCGGTTTGAGAAGAATAATAAAGTATAGGAAAATAAAGGACAATTAACCGCTTAACCTGATGATATGCTCCCCTTTAGGTTGTGTATTGCAAAATAGAAGTGCAGAGCTTTGCAAGTGAAAAATGCAGAGTCCTGCACTTTATTTATTGAGTACATAAAAAAAGATTTGCCAGCCACCCCAAGTCCCTCTACTGTATAGGTGTCGAATCAATACAGAGTGGAGGATTACGAGAGGATGCTAGCAATGTCTGATACTAATTGTAACAAACACCTAAGAAACAAAAAAGGACTATCTATAACAAAAATCAAGGAAACTTTAGGGATTAATTGGAGGACAGCTAAGAAATATGCAGATGAAGATCAACTGCCCGAATCTAAGATAAAACAGTCCAATGGAATGATGTATACAGAAAAATGGGGAGAAATTATTTCAGATTGACTTTTTGAAGATAGTAAGTTAAAAAAGAAGTTACGCCGAACTAAGAAGCATATGTTTAATGAACTACAGGCTCTTGGTTTTAAAGGCTCTTAAGTAGGTTATATTAGGTATAACTTCTTTACAACATCTCCCGTCATGAATCGCTTTGAAGAATTGACGGAAACACTTCGTGTTCAGCTGCAAAAGGACAGGCTAAGACTTCATTATTAAAAAGAAGTAATTATAGAGGATCTTTGGAATAAAGAGAAGAGCTTTTTACTAGAGTTGCCAAAGGAAGATTATCCAGTCTTTAAAGAAGTGGATACAAAGGTGAATAAGTTTAATGAAGCGAAGATAGATAGCACATTAATACATATTCCCAAAGTGTCTAATTATCCTTTTGTTTATTTCGTACTGTATTGGGATAAATTTAAGGCTGTTTCCCACGATGGGGAAATTCTATTAGAAGATTTTAGGTCCTATATGAACAAAAAAAGAACTATTCCATGGGCTTCAATCTTCAAGGATTGGATTCGAAAACCAAGGGTAGTACCTTACCCAAGATATCAAAAATACCTGCCGGGAAGAGTTAATGATTACTTGATAGTTGAAGATTTAGTGGTTCGAAAAGAGAGATTACTAGAACTAGTGAATTTACTAGTAACACATGATATGAAAAGAATAACGAAGAATTCTACGATTTAATTTCTGGTAAGAATGAAAATTCCTTCGGGCTAGATTGGTCTGAATATGACTCCTTGGCTCCTTTAGAAAGGGGTGAGTACATCATGAGTGAATCTATCCGTTCTATGTGCAAGTCAATACGGTTAGCTTATGTATCTGAAATATACGAGACCATCCCTTTTGACTCTCCAGAGCAATATTTAGAAGCCTTATTTAAGAAAGAGTTTCGTTTGCGTGAGAAAGCAAAGGTGCAGCGTCTTATTAAAAATGCAAAATTCCTAGACTCTAAGAATCTAAGCAACTATGAATGAAACGAAAGAATTCATTTTCCAACACACATATTGATAAAGAAGGTCTAGTAAGCCTGGACTTTATCAAGTAAAACAGAATGTAGTATTAATTGGGTCACCAGGGACTGGAAAGTTGCATTTAGCAACAGGATTAGGAAGAAAAGCGCGTGAAATGGGGTATGAGGTGAGATTCTTTCGTGTATCTCTCCTCATCAAGCAATTAGAACAGGCTCTAAAACAGGATAAGTTACCATCCTTTAGAAAAAGGTTTGAAAAAGTAGACTTAATTATTCTTGATGAGATGGGTTATCTACCTTTAAGTAAAGAAGGGTCGGAATTATTGTTTCAGCTAATTGCCGATTGGTATGAACAAAAAAGCTTAATCATTACTTCGAAACTTCATTGACTCCAGGCTAACAGCTGCATTAGTAGATCGTTTGATTCATCACGCACATGTTTTAACGTTCAATGGTGGAAGTTACAGGCTTTCAAACGCTTTATCTAAGGCTAGGTAGTTATTTAGATTTGGGTGGCAAAACTCTGCAAAAAGTCTTGCACAGTTATGCACTATTTTCTTGCAAAATACAGGCAGAGGTTAATTTCACTATTTCTCATAACAATATTCGTACAAAGAAGCTCCAGAAGTAAATGAAACGTGTACTTGTCTTTAAATGCATGACTGTTAATTGTGCCTTCTATTATGAAGGAGAATGTTTTCCCCTTTAAGGTACCTAGTCCTGTATCTCTAGATAGTTCTACTCCAATCAGTTTAAATGCGTTCGAGAGAACACGCGTGGTCCCTATATAATCTATGCAGTTGCCATATCAATTAAAATTTCCCCAAATCTTTCCGGTAAAACTTCCCAACACCTCTTTGTAAGATGAGGTACCTCGACACACTTGAATAAATTATTAGGAGAAGGTAAACGAAACTTTTCAATGGCCTATCCCCATTTAACCAAACGTTTGATTAAACAGTCTCAATCGCTTGTCCTACATGGTTTTGATGGAATTTAATCAAACGTTTGATTGATATGTATGTTCGTATTGGTCTGTAATATTATCAGTTAATGGTAAAGGTAAAAAAATTGGTCCAGAAAAGGCTAGTAAGAAAGTTAGTGTATTGTAATAATCTTTGCAGAGCCATTTTGCTTTGTGGTGGAAAATAATGCCATTCTAAGATTTAGTATTTCTGAGGGGAACAAACTTTTTTACTCTCAATTATTAAAAGAAAAAGTTCAATCAAATGTTAGTTCATTAGTGCCTCGAAATAATTATCATAAAAAAGGTGACTATCAGTATTCGTAATCTGCTAAAGAATCTATCCTTTCGTTCCGCTAAGGCAAGTGGTTGCCCTTCTTCTTTCGTTGCTTCATACGATGATCATGACCATTTATAATAAAGAATATAGAATCTCTCGTCATTTCCTCTAAATGTTCTGCTCTTTTGATTTTGCAGTTGAAGGAGGATAGTTTCCCTGGGATGGTTATGGTTTGGCCGTTACTGAACGTGATGGTTGTTTGGTTGTTGAGGCTGTTTGTTCTCTTGATGTGAACGGGGTTAAACCAGGTGCACTCTTCATGTAGACCTGATTTGGTCGGGAACAGGACAATTCTGTGGATGGGGTTGACCAGAACGGGGCAATGATGGACATTGCCCAACAGTCGCTTGGCTGTTATCATAGCACCTTTTAGATCATAGCCGATGCAGCGAATGCTTTCATCAAGAATTTCTAGTGGGGATTGATCGACCATAAATGTTTTCCTGGTTTCAGTGACAAGTGTGCACATTTTTCCATTGCTATCATAAAAACCTGTCATTCGCATAAACTGTTTCGTTATTCTGTAGCGTGGTCTCATAAACAAGTGAATCTGCTCCTTTAGCAGGCAACATGCCTATTAATTTTCATATCTTCCTTTAAGTAAATCATCTTCAATTTCTTTTAGCAGTTCAGAAGGGGTCATTTGCAATCCTTTTGCTAGTGAACTGATCGTGCTTAGGAGCGGCACTTGCTTATTGTTTTCTAGTAAACTGATTGTTTTTCGATCTAGCTCGTTACACTGGTGGGCAAATTCCTCCTGACGTAAAAGATTTGACTTTCTTAACCTTTTCAAGGTGTGACCTATGTACTTCAAATTTAAAGTTTCCACTGATAGTCTCCTTTCTAATCCTATTAGATTATAAAGAGACACTTTCCACCATGCAGAGTAGTGCCCATATGTTTCCCTAAGGCAAAAATATAGTAAAATCAGTCTAGAAATAATAAATCTATCGATTGCGAAACGTTGATATATAAGGGTTATGTGGAATAAGAGATTTAGAATTCATACAAATCAACAAATGTTACATTATTGTGAATAATCATATTTTGGGAAAAGATGCTGGCGCCACGATATTGAATTTGACTCGTAGATGTTTGTAATATGTGGAGCCAGGCACCTTGGAATCTTATAATACAGTATTCACTTTTCTAAGCTTTTCCTTGGCTCCTGTTCGCCAATTTTTCACGGCAGATAAAGATACTTGTTCGATTGCAGCAATTTCGCACACGGTTAGTTCTTCCAAAAATGTATAAAGAACCCATTTTGTCTGGTTTTTAGTTAAGTTTCCGGCCTGGCAATAGGAAAGAAGAATATCCTCTTCCATGGAGCAGTAGTTGAATTCATCCTCGATATATTCCCAAAACTCCTCATTCACAGATGCCACTCTTTCCACTTGGCGATTTGTTCTCGTCATTTCTGTAAGCAGTCTGCCTTTAATATAAGCGTAAGCAAAGCCCGTGAAGTTCCCTTTCTCTGGATCAAAACGTTCATAAGCCTCCCATAAACCAATCAGGCCAATCTGAAAAAATTCATCTTTGTTCGTGAAAATGTTTAAGGACGAAATAATTTTGTGAATCATCAAAGTATATTGACTTGAAACCTGTTCAAAGCTTTCCATTAGAATTCCCTTCAGAAAGCGCGCTTTACAGTGTATTCCCGGGTTACCTACACCATATCGGAATCACTTTCATCCAGCGAACAGCCCAAAATCCAATTTGGAACGTAAAACAGGGGTCAAAACTTAAAAAACAGCATCAAAAAGGAACTTTGAACGCAAAATAAGGATTTTGGTCCCGATTTATGCCAAATTGTGTCGAGTGGACGGGTCCCTTGTCCCAGTTGCTTAAAGGAAAAGTCGATAATGGAATAGTGGAACAGGATCATACGTCAGAAAAACTGATTATGTCGTAGTAGAGCCCAATATGATGTCTCTAAAAAGCTCGCTTATCCAGGAAGGACCGATAGAGTTATCTGTATGTATGGTTACAGGGAAGTCCACTTCGTAAAGCTCTTCGAAATAGAGCTCCTGAAATTTTTTATCTAGAATTCCATAGTAATAGGCAAGGGGCTTGATGACCTTGGCAGCTGTTTTCATTTTTCTTATGAGCTACTTCATAGATTGAATGGCTATGGATAGGACTCCCTCCCTGTCGTTTACCCGGTTATGGCGATAAGCTGCAATGCTAGTCATTTTCCAGAATTCCTCAATGCTTTTGGCTTCAGGAAAAAAGTACTTAACCACTTGAACAAAGTCATTAGGCACACGGTCACTTGTATAGGTGTGATCGAGACACGTATCGTCCACGTTACGTTTTTTATTATTTTTATTATTAGTTTTAGAAAGATTGCTAGTTTTAATAGGGGAGTCCAATTTATCCTTCTTAGGTGGTTCACTGTTGGGAAAACGATTGAACACATACAGGTTGCTGGACTGTGAACCGTTCTTTCTCTCCGTTTCATGGACGGTCATGATGCCAAGCTCCGTGGCTTTCGCAATCATTCTTTTGAAGGTAGAGCGGGAAATTCCGTTGCCGTTGAACTCCTCATGGATCGCCTTTAACACCGTCCCGATTTTCGCATTACACACACCCGGCACTTTCGCAGCAAAACGAATAAGCCGCTTCAATCCGACAAGCTCCCCCTTCGAAAGCTTGTCCTTATGAACCGACATCCACATTTCAATATGCGTATTAAATTCTTCTAAACCCTTAAACTGTGAAAAAGACTCAAACTGTTTGATATTGCCTGATTTCAAATTCATATACATGCACCACCCTTTACTTGTTACATATGGATTTAGGGTAGGAAAGGACAGGGTAGGGTGAAAATAGTTTAATCAAACAATCGATTGTTTGTAAGGGCACGAATTGATTTTTAAGAAACGAACGTGACTGGAAGGTTGATTGGAGTTATAGGAAACGAAAATACAAAGAGAAATTGGGATCTAGGGCTTATGGACTGAATTTGAAATGAAAGAGCATTTCTAGTAAAAGCTTATGAATCAGCAAAAAACCCTAAAATTAGCAGCTCGCTTATTAGGGGTTCATTGATTCTGAAATACAGATTCATTCACAGTAATCGTCATTAGTTTCTGATAGCTGCTCACCAAAAGGGTTGTATTTACGGGTAGGATCAGTCCAATAATTAAATAGTTAGCATGGTTGTAGTGGATGGGGATTTTGACTATTTTATCGAGCAGTGGGGAGAACCAGATAATGAGGTAGAGGCAGAAGGAGGAGTGGGGTACCAATTTGATGAGTTTAAGGATGTAGTCTTTTATATAGATGAGCTAAGATTAATATCAGGAATTGATTTGTTTAACAGGGATTTCCAGGTGATATCCACAAGTGTTGGACAAACACCTGAAGATGTAAGGCTATCTTAGGTGAGCCAATCTCAGAGGGAGAAGATGAACTAAACGGAGGATGGCTGCTGGAATTTGCAATAAATGAATATGCAGATGGCTTGTATTGGTCTGCCGCAGAAGATAAACCAATTGAATCAATACTCCTTAAATCAGTGCCAATTGAAGCAGGTTATGAGATGGAAGAAACTAAAGTTTTGGTTCCATTAAACATTAGTGCTAGATTTATAGGTTTCACTTCCCTAGGTTCGTTGGAAAAGCTGGTAATAGAGGTGATTAACACGAGCAGCACACCTGTATCAAATGTAGTCGTTAAGCTGCAATTAGATGGATTCGATGCAGCAGAAGGAAATGCACTAGGATTTGAAGAAGCAAAGTGCGATTACTTAAGTCCTGGGGAAACGAAAAGAATTGAAGTGCTTCCTATGGTTGTTCGTACCACGACAAATGTAACCATTACAGATGTCTTAGGTATTCAGGAATAAAACGTAAAAACTCATGGCTGCTAGGACGCCCATTATTTATATATTCTGTCAGCCTTTATCAACTTAACTTTTAAGCAAACAGGGTTAAATAAGTGTAATAAGTCCTGTGGCCTTAGACAGCCACAGGACTTTGATTTTTTATCAAAAATTAGAAACATCCAATCAATTATGGAATCATTGCACCACTATCTTTAGTTGCGTTCCCAGCTTGGTCGCTAATCTTTGAATTTGAATCTGTTTCAATCACAATAGTTGCGCCCGTAAATGAAGTCCCATTTCGAGGGGTGAGAATTAACTCGTTTCCATTTATAACCCCGACTGAGTAACTATTCACATTTAAATGTGTTCCATCAACTACTAATTTTTTCAGGTTGATTAGTTGGTTGCTTGGAATCACGATATTTTCAGAGAATGTCAAAATGAGCTTATTGCTATTGACCGTTGCTGATTGCAAGAAAGGTAGAGTATTATCAAAAATTGTAACATTGCTTCGATGAAGGCTGATTTCATTATCGGATAAATCCTTTACTCCTCTCACTTCAATCGTATAACTATCGGTCGCTTGAATTTCCCCTTCAGGCAAAGTAATGGTTACTAGTTTTTGGTCGTTGCTCACATCAAAGGTTGTTCCAGCCGGTAAGATCGATCCGTTAATTAAATAGTTTGCTGAATTCTCTGCAGAATCTTTTGTAACCGGCTCACTAAATACAGCCTTAAATTGCCCGTTATTTGCCCCTTGAACGATCGTCACTTCTGGTTTAACAATATCCGCCTTTTTCGTCACAGATACCCTGAATGGCTCATTGTCATTTTGGGCGGTTGATGTATCCTTTACCACTCCTGCATCGGCATTAATGATATAATATCCATCTCTTAAATTCTTCGCGTCTATGATCATTTTATTTCCAACATTTTGTTTAACGACAGGCTTGAATGGAAGATTGTCTGGATCATACATAGTCATTTTGTTAATAACTGGCGTTCCAGTTTTTAATGTTTTGCTAAAAGTAACATGAATTTCATTTTTGGCAACATCATAGTTAATGCTTACAAATTGCGGTGGAGTCAGATCTCTTGTCAGTGTCACGGTACGATCTGTTGTATTCCCCATATTATTGGCTGTGTCCTTAAACGATTTTATTTGAACATTTAAGAACGCTGACGCTTCATTGGCAGTGTAAATCGTTGCAGGAAGTTCAACTTCGTACTTTGTTTTTAGACCGCCGGAAACATCCTTGACAGATGTAGGTCTTATCGTTGTACTCCCTTTCGTAATGACAAGATTCGCAGCAGCTAAATCTGTTAATGGTTCACTAAATTCAATCGCAAAAGTTCTCTCATCCTTAGCTTGGATGCTTCGAACCTCTGGTGCCATGGTATCCGCCATTGCATTATAAAAGAATCTTCCGCTATAGGTATCCATTGTATTCGAATTCGGGGAAACGAGGTCCCTTGCTCCGGAAAAAACGATGGAATAGAAATTCCCTTTTTGTAAACCTAGCCGCTTCATTTCTGAACTTGGCACGCTGACTGTATCTGTGTCCTGATAAATAGAAGAATAGGAAACCGTTTTTCCTTCTATCGAAATGGCAATAGGCGAACTTGCCGAGATTAATTCCGAAAATTTGATCTCAATGCCTCCATTTGGATCGGCTGTTACAAAATTAATAGTAGGTTTTCCGCTATCAAAAAATACCAAGGAAGTAACTGTATCCGTAGAACCCAACGCGGTGTTATTTTCTGTTTGAATGTTCTTTTTGATCGTTACGGTATAGCTTGAATTAGTATTAAGGGGTTCGTTCAATTCAATGATGGCCGTTTTCTTATCATCAAATAGCTTTACCTGTTTAATAGTCTTGCCATTGACGGAGTAATTGGCTTTATTTTCAGCACTATTAGTACTATTTCCGGATAGCATTTTACTATTAAATTCTACTTTGATTCGTTTTGGTTCGGAAGCTGTCACTTTAATAATCGTTGGGACTGTTGTTTGTGCAATCGAGTTGAAGCGATTGTTTAGCGTGTTTTTTATACTTGAATTTTCTACATAGTTTAAGTATTTTTTAGCCTCATTCATATATCTTTCAGCAGTTTGGCTATCCTTTTCGATCAATGCTTTTGAAGCTTTGTCGATTGCCATTTTTACTGTGACGGCATACATAGCATTATCGCGAATTTTCTCTGCTGAATATTTGTATTGCGAACGAATTAATTCTCTCGTTGTCTGTCCATATACGCGGTCCAAAAGTAGGGCTTGTTTGCGGATTTCCTTTGTTAGTTCATGATAGGCTTTTTCCGTGTCGTCATTGATTAAATTTCGATCTAAATGAGCGGCTAAAGCTTGCTGTTTCTCCTTAATCTTTTCTCCAGCCGTAAGGGCGTCAATATACGACATTGTCCGGTTGATATGGAGATTTACGTTTTTTTCTAGATCAGCCATATATGTATTCTTTTGAGAGGCAGGCAGTGTTTTAACGGCATTTACAGCTTTATCATAAGCTTCCTTAGTTGCATTGTAAGCTGCCATGGGGCGCGTTTTTCCATCTGCACTTCCTTCAATCGAGATCGCCCATTTTAAAATGGTTCCTAATTCCTTTGCTTCCTTCACGAGCTTGTCAGCATTGCTGGCGGTAGCGGCCTCAATAGGTGAAGAAGCGACAAATGCAGAGCCTGCTATCACTGAAGCGCTAACTACTTTAAGTGCTTTCTGTTTCCTCATTAGCTATTCTCCTTAATTCAAAAAAGTGGGATTTTTGGTAATCTATATTGGTATAGTACCATTTTAAGGGATAACTAGTGGTAGAAAAATATAAAAAAGGAGTAAATTGTGGTTTTGCGCTGTCGGTTTCATAGATGCATTGACCAATGAATACTTAAATAGAGGTGGTATAAGCTTAGAATAAGGCTTTTATAAAGTCCTCGCAAAAGTATGGGACTCGTAACAAATATAGGTCATGCAATTATTGAAGTTTTAGATCACATACATCACTTATGTATCTACTAAGAAGGTTTTCTCTACTTTTTTATACACATACGCCTTTATAAAAAATAAAGTATACAAATCTTGTTGTAACTTATATAATCATTNNTAAATGCATATTTGTGAATTACTTGGGGGTTTTAACTGTGAAAAAACTATTTTATTATCTTACTTTTGCCTTATTAATGACATTGTTAGTAGCCTGTTCTGGTTCTGGCGAAGCGGAAGAATCCGTACAAATAAGTGTTGGACGTACTGGAGGATTGTTAACTGGCATTGGAAAAGTGAAAGTATATATTGACGATAAAGTGGTAATGAAAGTAAAAAATAATAAAACAGAAACTGTAGAACTTTCACTATTACCTGGCACTCATAAAATACAGACAAAGGGTCAAGGAGATAAAAGTGATGTAGTGGAATTTGAAGTCGTGGCAGGAGCAGATAATATTTTTCATTTCAACACAGAAATAAGCAATATATATGGAGTTAAGTTAAAGTTACTTAATCATGTAGAAACAGCTAATCTAACAGAGCAAGTTGAGGAACAAGCTGAAGAAACGGAATATGTGGAAGATGAGTTTATTCAGAATTCTGAACCAATACAAGGATTTGAACAACCATTACAGGCTGAAAATGATGTTGATAATGTTTCTATTAGTGAAGAAGATCTACAAGAAATTCATAATACTGTTGCCGATTATGGATATTTTTTGATTAATGCAATAAATAATGGGGATTTTTCTATTGTACAACCCTATTTATTACCAGATAGTAACTTATATTGGTCACAGGTAGATTTAGTCGTTAACTTGTATAGTAAAGATATAATAGAGCATTTATATACGTTTGATATTGTATCTGTTCAGAAAGTAAGTGAAAATATATATGAAGTTGAATCATTTGAAGAAATTGGTATAGAGAGTGGTGGAACAGAAGAAATCAAAGAGTATCAATGGATTTATACTGTAGAACAAGCAAATGGGCAGTTCCTATTAAGTGATATAAGAAAAGCGAAAAATTAATAAATAAACACAACTAGGCTATATACTTTTTGATTAGAGTATATAGTTTTTTAGTTTTTGGATAAATATAACTAAATATTTAACAAAATTATTTCTAAAATAAATACGGTATTTAGCTTTAAACATAATTAACATTGATTTTTGAGCTTTTGATACCTCGTAATGAGTTTGTCTAACCGCTGAATGTAATAAAGGGTATCATTGCTATTTAACCCAGTCTCCTCCGCAGCCAAAATCATAATCTTTCTCATTTGAATGTCGTACTCTAACTCATCTGCCTCTGTATCCATTATCCGATCTCTCTTGATAATCTAACTCCTTTATTTTGTCTAATCTGTATTCATTTAACACATAAGAAATATTATGAGTAATATGAATACAAAAATTTGAAGTAAAAGGGCAAAACCTCAATAAAAATTTGAGTTTCCCTTGTGCTTAACCTATTAAAGTTCGAAAAAAATAGCCTATACTGAGAACCATTTATCGCATGGGGATAGTGGTGGTGGAGCAATGCTAAATTCAAACACTTTGTGAGGACAATCGCTAATCAGAGTATTTTTGGACGACATAATAATGAAGAAATAGCCCCTTTTTACCTATCTAGTTACTTATAGCTAAAGAAACTTTTTAATAGATAAAATATTTGGTTACTTTAACTTTACAATAACCCCTATGAAAATAGTAAAAAAGTGATATAATTCTGTAAAGAAATGGAGTATTTTGTCGTATTGTATAAAATATTGTCTAATTTTGTCGTTTGATTAAATAATAACGACAATGAGGAGGATGAATAGTGGACCTTAAAAAATATAGAAATCATTTATTCCAAACTATGAAAAATAAATTAGAAGCATGGTTATATTCAGATGAAGCTGAAAAAATTCAAGGTGAAGAAATTTATCGATTTCTGCACTCTATTAAAGGAACATCAGGGACTCTACAACTTGATGATCTTATGATTCTTGCGAAAAATCTTTTAGATCAATTGAAAGAGGATGATCAGAAGGATTGGGATCAACTTGAATTAAAAACCTTTTTATTTCCTTTAATTCAATTTACCTATGAATATGAGCATTTCAATGAATTAGTTGTTCATGATACACCTAACGGCAATGACAAAGCACCTCTCATTCAAATCATAGACGATGATGTTTCTTTGTTAATGTTCCTTAAAGATGCGCTAGAAGAAAATGAATGGATGGTTATAACCCATACCAATCCAGAGATAGCTGTGAAAAAGTATTTCGAAATGAAGCCTGATTGCCTAATTCTCGATATTGAATTGCCAAACAAAGATGGTTTTCAAGTATTGAAGGAAATCCAAGAACATAGTGAAAAATATTTTATTCCTACCATTATGATTAGCGTCAATAATAGTAGGCAGGTAAGAATTGAGGCTTACCAAAAAGGAGCAGATGACTTTTTCAAAAAGCCTCTTGATATGGATGAATTTATCGTAAAAGTAAACAGACATTTGCAGAGAAAGAAAAACTTTGATCAATCGGTTTTAATTGATGAACTAACCCAAATCTATAATAGAAAATACCTTGCCGAAAGCCTGCCTAGATATTTTCAAGATTTTAAACGAACCAAGCAAGCTTTTTCAGTTTGTTTAGCTGATATTGATTTTTTTAAGAAAATTAATGATACATATGGTCATTTAATGGGGGACCGAATCCTTAAAGACTTCGCCCAATATTTAAAACAAAATACTCGCAGTTTGGATATGGTTTATCGATATGGGGGTGAAGAATTTATTATTGTTTTCCCGAAAACCTCTAAAGGGGAAGCAAAAAATCGTTTAAATGAATTCATTATAGACTTCTCCAAAATCGAATACACTTATGACGAAAAAAGCTTTTCAGTCACATTTTCTGCGGGGATCTGTGAAGTTAATGATGAATCCATCTCTGTGGAAGAGGCATTAAAAAGAGCTGACAATTCACTATATGAAGCAAAACGACTTGGGAGAGCAAGGGTAGAATGTTTACAATCACTGCCGGATCAATTCAAAAAGCCTATTATAAATATCTCGGTTATTGATGATGATGTCATCATTCGAACTTTACTAGCCCAATTACTAGAATCCCTAAATATTAAACATATTGATTTAAATATTAAGACGTTTGAGGATGGGCCTTCCTTTTTTCTATCCGAACACGCAAAAGAAAATGTCAATCATTTCATCATTCTAGATGGTGTTATGCCCATTATGGACGGTCTAGAGGTCCTTCAAAAAATTAAACAGGGGGACAGGGACCATAAATATAAAATTTTAATGTTAACAGGAAGAAATAGTAAAAAGGAAATAGAACAGGCTTTAAAGCTAGGTGTGGATGATTATGTTACAAAGCCGTTTTACACCCAAGAGCTCCGAGCGAGAATACAAAGGTTATTAAATCAGATGAAATGAGGGGATACACCTTGAAACGAATATTATTAGCTGAGGATGAAGAGGCTCTTCGTATGCTTGTAGTTGATACACTTGAGGACGAAGGTTACACCGTTGATGAAGCTGCTGATGGCGGAGAGGCTATAGATTTTTATCAAAATAATCAATATGACCTTGTCATTTTAGACTATATGATGCCTGTCCTAACTGGATTAGAGGTTATTTCAAATATTCGAAATGCCGAAACAAACAGTCATACAAAAATACTAATGCTTTCTGCAAAAAGCCAGGCGTATGAACAAGAACGGGTTTTACAAGCAGGTGCTGATTATTTCATGGCAAAGCCATTTAGCCCGTTAAAACTTTTGGAATTGATTGAGGAAATTTTGTATGAAAATAATTAATTTTATAAATCACTCCATATCGAATAAGGTTTTATCCTTGTTTGTCCTAAGCTTTTTATTTATGATTGCTGGAACGAGTGCATTGTTTTATTTTCAGCATCAAGCGCAAAATGAATATGTCATAAATCGCGCAGACCTTGATGGAAAGCTCCAGCGTATAATCAATATTTATAAGCCATTTCATTCTTGGGTATTACTAACACAGGATTCGATAAGTATTAGGGTACCGATCAATAAGGAAGAGGCAGATCAACAGGAACAGGAGCTTAGAAATGAACTTTATGAATTCGGTAAGTTGGCAAAGACAAACGATGAAACTTTCATTTATCAAAGAATAGACAGTTTTATCACCTATTATTTCACAACCGTTGTGCCTGCTATTATTCAGGACTACGAAACTACTGGGGACCAAAGTGTGGATATTTCGGATAGTGTGGTCAGTTTACAAGTAAAAGACTTTCTTAATCAAATGAATTTGTTTGTCACAAACCTGCAAGAGCAACTTGCAACCAATGCAAATAAGTTTGAAGAAAAGGAGTCCATGCAGCAATACAATCTCAGTGTTTACTTAATATTATTTTTGCTTGTGTTATTGTTTGCAATCTATAAGATTCTTAAAAATATTGGGAAGCCCCTTACTGAGTTTACTTATTATACAAATGAAATTGCTGCTGGGCGAGAGACCTTTATTAAAGTCGATCCAACAAGAAAAGATGAACTTGGCATGTTATCTGTTGCTTTTGAAAAAATGGTGCAAAGTATTCAAGACAAAGAGCAAGATTTAGTAGCTCATAACGAGGAACTAATTGCGCAACAAGATGAGCTTCAGGCACAGCAGCAAGAACTTCAATCTACACTTGAAGTCTTAATAGATAATCAAAACAAGCTGAAACGAATAAATGAATTAATCAATGGCATTTCCTCTTCTTTAGATAAGAGGGAAGTACTACAAAGTATTATTGAAAATATGTGTAAAGTTACTGGGTCAGATAAAGGAGTCATTACGTTTCTTTATGAGGAAGCATCTGCTGCATACGGTGTTTCCCATTCGGGTCTAAAGCAATTTAAAAGAAACTTGAATAGCGGATTATTACTACGCTTAACCACTGAAAAACAGGGGTATACTGTTCGCCGGGAACAGCATGAGGTGGAAAAAGGGTATCATGAAGCGCTCCAATACATTTATGATCTTTATTTACCAGTTATCTCTTCTGATGATGTAAAAGCTGTTTTAGTATTAACGCGCTATGGACAATTTTTTTCAAATGATGAAATAGCAGAGTATGAAACGCTCTCAAAACAAATTGCGATTTATCTTGAAAAAATCAATTTGTTTGAACAATCGGAGGAAGATCGTCGTTTAAATCAAGATATTTTAAATAATGTCCAGGAAGGAATACAGTTAATTGATAAGGATAGAAAAATTATTCAAGCGAATCAACAATTGGGAGATATCTTTCAAAACGCTAATTCCTTTAAGGATTTATTAGGACTTTCTTGGAATCAGTGGTCCCTTTTGATGGCGGAGGAAATTCAAGAAAATGATTTTATTGATTCACTAGAGAACCTTATAAATTCATCCCTCCAGAACCATGAAGAGGAACATTCGTTTATATACAGAAAGAAAAATAGCCATCAGGTTATACGAGTCTACTGTAAAACCTTTAAAAAAGATAGCGATGAAGATGATGGTACACTTCTTGTCCATCGTGATATTACAAAAGAATATGAGATTGCTAAAATGAAATCTGAATTAGTAAGTACAGTCAGTCATGAATTAAGAACACCGTTAGCCAGCGTTCTCGGTTTCTCAGAGCTGTTATTGAATAAAGAATTAAAGCCAGAACGTAAAACTAAATATCTGCAAACTATTTATAATGAAGCGAAAAGATTAACTGCCTTAATTAATGATTTCCTCGATATTCAAAGGATGGAATCAGGAAAACAGACGTATGAGAAGAAATTTATTGATATCACCTCAATCCTAAATCATGTGATTGAGCTTCAAGAAGGCTATTCAGCCATACACCAACTGAACCTTTCAGTTGAATTAAAGGAAACAATTATTCTAGGTGACCGAATGAAAATTGAACAGGTGTTTACCAATCTTTTAAGTAATGCTATTAAATATTCTCCAAATGGCGGAGATATTTTTATACGGGTATACAACAGTGACGACATGCTTTCAGTTGATATTCAAGATGATGGCCTTGGTATTCCGGAGGATGCCATCCCAAAAGTATTCCAACAATTTTACAGGGTGGATAACACTGATCGAAGAAGGATTGGGGGTACAGGTCTTGGACTTGCCATTGTTCAAGAAATTGTCAAAGCACACGATGGTGTGATCACCGTAAGTTCTGAATTTGGAAAAGGAAGCACATTCACCACTCAGTTCCCACATGTCATGATGAAAGCAAATCATCAGAATGAGGAAGACCATAAGTCTAAGCTCGATTATACAATTATGATTGTTGAAGACGATTTAAGCTTAGCTGAACTTTTAAATCATGAACTGCATGACAAGGGCTTCCATGTGAGTTGTGTTAATAACGGAAAAGACGCATTAAAACAAATGAATGCAGCTCCCCCAGATGCCATTGTTCTGGATATTATGCTCGAAGATGAATTTGATGGTTGGACCATTATGAAAGAAATGAAGAAAAGTGAAAAACTAAAGGATATACCCATATTTGTTTCAACCGCTATCGATGATAAAGAGCAAGGCTTATCCCTTGGGGCACAGGATTACTTAGTAAAGCCATATAAACCTAGTCAATTATCTAAACTCATCATAGAAACGCTAATAAACAATGAAAAGAATGGATAACAACTGCTGCTTCAATATTCTTTAGAGTAAATGATGTGGAAAATCTTGTCTCTTTTATATCAAACCTTTTTATAAATGGATGATCCCATTGATGCAGAAAAATCGTGTTTTGATCAATCTTTTTTCAAAACACGATTTTTCTATAAATCAATTTTCCATCAAACTACCACTTACTTTGTCAACGATTTCAGCACTTTTTTAAACAAATATTTAAAATCCTCTTAAGCATTTTTTAGTCAAAGAAACATCATTTAACTTTTTCCCACTTGACCTAGAGGTAAGAATGACTATTCCTTCAGCCTTAAAAAGAATGTCGAATTTGTAAGAACTTTGTAAAACTTTGTATGATTTTGTTGACTATTCCATATATGTTAATTACTATTTAAGTAGTGCAAATGTAATAGGTCTTTTTACATATGACTGAAGTTTCATAAAGACAAACAATTGAAAGATGGAGATGCTAAGCCGTGGGGGAT
>NZ_JBALOZ010000223.1:0-24869 GCF_036965125.1 Bacillus sp. JJ1503 | reverse complement strand
GGTGAGCTCTACCTTTCAGGATTGGCTTGTGACCTCGAGGTCGACAAAAACGCGACGTCCTCCCAAAAGCTTCACTTTTGGTCGTGCGATGTGTCGCTGACGAAGTTTTCCTTGTCCTGTCGCATTGTCGACACTAGTACGTCCTGTACGTCGGGGCTAGGCGCTGAAACTAGACAATAGCAGGTGAAAGGCTGTCGACTTTGTCGGCAGCCTTTGCTATGTTTATTTTTTTGATAAATAGATATTTTTCACCATACCATTCTCATCAGACAAAACCTCTACAACATATTTATCTGCATTGTAGACTGCGCGAATCTCCTTATCCGCATTGATCCCCTCTTGCTCCGGATCTCCAAGTAATTTCTTAATCTCTTCTAAAGTTGTTTTCACACGCTCGCCGGGAATGGAGACGGCTGTTACCGAACCAGTTGCACTATCATAAAAATAGGTAATTTCCGGGTACATCAAATAGGGTGTACCTTCCATAATCCCTTCCTCCATAAAATTAGGCTCGGATTTCTTGATGTTAGCAATATTCGTTCCGATTGGATACGGACTTCCTAAAGGGATTCCTTGCTTCGCCTTTTCAACCATATCATGGCTAAGCTCTATGTTATGGAAGGGATAGTATAACTCTCTCTTCTCACTCCATCGTTTATACCATTGCTCGCTTAAATTCTTTGACTTTTCATCAAATGCAGATTCATCTTTTTTGCTAATTTCCAATGTTTCTTCATTAAACTCCCATGTCACAAACTTCCAAACGTTATTTTCCTGTAAATGAGCAGTTTGCAAATATTTTTGATTAATCGTCTTTATTTCCGTTCCCGTAATTTCATCAAGTCCTTCTTCAGGAGCAACCTTCACAATCTCTCCATCTTTTACGGCATATAAATATGGATTAAAAGTACGTTGTTCACTTGGATGAAGTGCAATAAAGACCGCAGTTTTCCCTAACTTTATAGAATAGGCCTGGTTTAAAGATGGATTAAATTTGAAAGGGGCCCCATTGCCTAGGGCTATCTGTTTATATGCTACTGATGAATCTTTGTCTGCCAGATAAAAGAAATACATTCCGGTGAATAGTTGATTTTTCCCGCCTGAACCGTTCTCCTCTTTTATTACATTGTGCTCATCCTCAGCATAAAGAAACACCGAATAATCGTTTGACCCTTCTGTCGCTTCAAACTGGTAAAGCGCTTTTTCCTTTAACCAAGCTATGTCCTTTGTCTTCATCTTATCAACAGATGTTTGTACAGCTGAAGATTTAATTTGTGTATTCCCTGTAGTATTTATAGCATTTGTTTCATTCGAGCATGCTGCTAATAGTCCTGATAACATCAAGAAAGAAAGTATATATAGATAATTTTTCATTAAAATCTCCCTGTAAATAAAAGCAAAATTTGTATAAACAAGTGTTATTTTTTCATTACAAAAATGACAAACTCTTTTTGTATGTTAAAAGTGTAACAAATCGCTCGCCATTCTACAAATCTCCCAATATACCCATTTTTCGAAAAACTCCCCTCATCGGCTAACCCCACCTATCCTCTGTCTTAGGATAAAAATAATGCTTTCATAACTGGTGATTTGCCTAACGAGCATAGTATAATTAACGTTAATTTTGTAAGAGAAAGGTGTTTTTCAAGCTATGCTGAATGAATTTAAGAAATTCGCATTAAAAGGGAATGTGTTAGATCTTGCAGTCGGGGTCATAATCGGGGCTGCTTTCGGAAAAATTGTTTCCTCCCTCGTGGAAGATATTATTATGCCGCTAGTAGGGCTGCTTGTGGGTGGGGTTGATTTGACAAAGCAGCTTGTTATTACAGTTGGAACGGCTGAAGTAAGGGTTGGGGCTTTTACTCAGACTATTTTAGATTTCCTTATTATTGCGTTTTCGATTTTTATTTTCGTCAGAATCATCAACAAACGATTTAAAAAGCAGGAGGAATCGAAGCCGGCAGTCGATAAGAAGGAAGTTCTTCTAACGGAAATTAGGGATTTATTAAAAGAAAAATAATTTTTTTTGAAACCCTTATAAAGGACAAACGTATAATTATTAAGAAAAAATTTATGGGGTGAAGCATCATGTATATGCAACAAACAGCAAACCATAGTCATCTTCCTGCTGTCTTAAGAACATTTGCGATTTCATTAGGAATTGCCTTTATTGGCACAATGGCGGGAGTTTTTGTACCACCGGCTATGTTTTTGCCGCTCATTATTCTTGAAATAGGAATGCTCCTTTTTGCATTTATAATACGCCGAAAAAAGGCTATGTCTTATTCGTTCCTATTCGCCTTTACATTTATTTCGGGAATGACAACCTACCCGATTATTTCTCACTATCTTGCAACAATCGGCCCGAACCCGGTTTTGCTTGCATTAGCGACAACAACTACCGTTTTTACAGGCTTAGCGATTTATGCTTCAACAACAAAGCGTGATCTGACCTTCCTGGGCGGTATGCTGATGGCTGCTTTGTTTGCATTGATCGCCATTTCGATCTTTAATATTTTTTGGCCGCTTAGCTCAACAGGAATGCTTGCTTTCTCATTCATTGGTGTGCTTGTATTTAGCGGATATGTTCTTTTTGACTTTAATCGTATGAAAAGATACGGTGTAACGGCAGAGGAAGTTCCATTAATGGCTCTTAACTTATATCTTGATTTTATTAACTTATTCATTAATATACTGCGTATTTTCGGTATTCTTGGAAGCAGAGACTAAATTCTTATACTGGCTGTGTTTGTACTAAATTAATCAATATAAACACATAGAAAAATAGAGTGGAAGTTATGATCCACTCTATTTTATCGTTTTTTAAAAATTTTAACATTTGAAAGATTGTTTGAATCCGTGAAAATAATATCCTTTTTCTTAGTGATTTCTTCCAGCCTTCTTACCGCTTGCTCAAATTCTAAATTGCTCATTTGTTTGGTTGCTAGTAATGAACAAAGTATTGCAAACCCTATAGCAGTCGTATCAACATGAACATCTACCTGCAAATCCACATCTGAGTTTCCACTTTGTCCAATCGAATTTTTACTCTCGTTGTTTATTTTAATTGTATTTTGTTCTTTTGATCGTGCTTCAGCACTATTCCTATTTTCTTCAATGTTATTTATCTCTATGTCATTTTCTTCGTTTGAATTCATGAAACGGGAAATATATTTATTTGCTGGCCTTCTTGAACTCATACCATCACCTATCCTAATAAAGGCGGGACTTAATAATCCCACCTTTTATATTAGAAATCAAAATCAGCATCTATATCAGTATTTTGATTTTGGTCGTTATCCTGCTCCTGATCTGATCTTACACGTGCATTACTTTTGCTGTTTAATCTAATGTCGACTCTAGAGTTACCAGAATTATGGATTGTACTTCGAGCCACATTTGTGTTTTTATCCGTATTTTTAACATTAGCATCTGCTTCAGACTCTGATCTATTACGTAATTCGGTTTCGAAATCAGAATCCACATCTAGATCTACATCTGTGTTTGTATTGTTTCTGCGGTTTCCTCCCGCGCTCACAAAGTTATCATTGTCAAAATGGGATTTCCGTCTCCTTCTCCTCATATTAACTCCCACCTTTCTGATCTTATTAAATTTTTATGGTAGGCGTGTAAAAATACCCCTTTCATACACGCCTAACTATCTGAGTACAGACAAAAAGATTTTTAGCAGTAAAATAATAATTTTCACTGCTAAAAAAGCAATTTATACTGTTAATAAACTATTGAGTGGAGTTAGAATTATTTATACATTAATCATCTATATCTACATTAATATCTTGGTCTTGATCATTTTCCTGTTCTTGTTCTGACCGAACACGAGCGTTGCTTCTGCTATTCAGTGTAATGTCAACTCTCGAATTTCCTGAATTTGTGATTAAGCTTCGAGCAATATTCGTATTTTTATCAGTGTTACGAACATCTGCTTCAGCTTCAGAATTTGACCTATTTCTTAACCTATTATCAATATCTGTGTCAAAGTCTACATCCACATCAACATTTGTGTTTCGACGATTCCCTCTGTTTGAACTCCTAAAAAAATCTTGGTTTCCATTATCATCAAAAGATCTAGTCATTCTACCTTCATCTCCCTTCGGTGTACTTAATAAACAATATATTCGTGTACAACTATCATGAATAGACTAATCACCAAGGTTTTTTACCCATTTATTCATAAAAATATCTCCCACAGGAAAAACCTATGAGAGATAATTATTAAAAATTTTTTTTAAGTTTAATAATGATAAATTTTTGAGTAAATCCATGATTTTATTTAATTTCCAAAAACTTGTGATTAGTAATTCATGTACTCCTCTTTTAAAATACTATAATAAGTTAAATCAATGGCCTTTCCGTCTTTAACAACATGATTCCGGAAAACTCCCTCGTGCTTCATTCCGCATTTTTCCATAATTCTCCACGAACCAGGATTGCTTTTAAATGCAGCTGCATAAATACGATTCAGGTTTAATATTTCAAAACCGTATTTAATGACCAGTCTCGCTGCTTCCGTTCCATACCCTTTCCCCCAAAATGGCTTGCCAACCCAATAGCCAAGCTCTCCGCGGCGATGCTCCATTACTTGACCAATACTAATGAGGCCTATAAAACCATGATCCTTCTTGCTGATAATGGCAAAAGTGACCGCTTCCCCCTTTTGTTCTGCCTCTAGAACCTTGGCAATAAAATCCCTTGCAGAGCCCTTCGGATACGGATGCGGTATATATAAAGTCGTTTTCGCTATCTCGTAATCACTTGCATACTCTTCAATCTTTTCCGCATCTTCCAGTGTTAAAGAGCGTAAAATGATTCGTTTTCCGTCTAAAAGCTCCATACTCGTACACACCTTTATTTAAGAGTTTCTTAACGACTATTATTCTACTGTTACAGCCAGTTCCTTTATTAACAGGGATGGCGAACCGATATAACCTGGAGCGACAAAAGAGAATGAAAAGTCAAGATCAGATCCAATTTGCTCAATACTGTTTAATAGCTCATAGAAATTCCCGGCGATTGTCATCTGTTTGACAGCAAACTGAATTTCGCCATCCTTTACATAATACCCTTTGGCAGCTAAAGAAAAATCACCTGAAACCGAGTCTGCACCAGAATGCAGCCCTTCCAAATCCGTTATGATGATGCCTTCCTTTAACGATGAAGTTAGCTCATCTAAACTTTTATGGCCAGGGGTAATATAGAAATTCGTTGGGGAAATAGCTAAAGATCCTTTATAGGAAGATTTATAGGCATTCCCCGTTGACTCGACATTTGCTTTCTCTGCTGTTTTCCGATTGTGAAGAAGTGTAACAAGTCTTCCATCTTTGACAATATCCTTTTTAGCTGTTGCCATTCCTTCACTGTCGAAGGTTTTGCTGAATAACCCATTTTCAAGAAATGGATTATCTACAATTTGTAATGTAGGAACAGCAATGACCTCTCCAACCTTTTCTTTTAAAAGAGACTGGCCCTTTTGTGCATTTTCGGCAGAAAAAATCGGCGAAAAGGTTTGCAGGAGACTTCCTGCTGCGGTATTTCGTAATATTACCGGATAGCGTTTACTAACTGCCGTTTGCGCATTTAACTGTGAAAGAGCCTCTTCAACAGCATACTTGGAAATTTCTTCAGGAACTAAAGAGGAGAAATCCCTTGTCACGTTTATATATAAACCTGTTTTAATTTCATCCCCCTGCTTCACAACAACAGAAATAAACAGACCAATATGGTTAAGCCTTTCCTTCAGTTCTAGACCCTTGCTATTTATGATGGTTCTCTCTGAATCTGCACTTTCCAGCATAAAATAATTCGTCCCTGTTACTCTTTCATCATAGGCATAGATATGCTTTTCGATTGTCTTTAGTAGTTCTACTTTTTCTGGAATAGTTACTTTCTCCAGTTCATTTGAATAAAAACTTCCTTCATAGTAAGAGTCACTTCCAGCAAACATCTCTTCCTTTGTTTCTTCCTCAGAAATTAGGGCATTTTCCTTGGCGCTTTCTACTAAAAATAATAAGGATTCCTCATCAAGCTTTTCGGTGAACGCGCTGCCTGTTTTCCCATCAATTATACCCCGAAACGAGAAGCCAGCTATCTCAGAGCTTTCATAGGAATCCAGCTCGCCTTTAAACAAACTGCAACTAAATTTCTCCTCTTTTTCATAATAAAGCTCCATATCAGAAAAACCATGCTGCTCACCGAGTGAAAAAAGCTTTTGCTTAAAATCCTGGATCATCATCCTTACTCAGCCTCCTTACTGCCGCCAACCGTCATTTCACTTACCCGAACCATTGGCTGGCCAACATTCACTGGGATGCTTCCGCTTAAAGAGCCGCACATTCCCTCGCCATGAGCTAAATTATTGCCGACCATGTCGACAAGCTTTAATGTTTCCGCACCGTTTCCAATTAATGTAGCCCCTTTTAGCGGTTTGCCTAGCTTACCATCTTTCACCATATATGCTTCCATTACCGCAAAATTATAGTCCCCGGTTGCTGGATTAACGGAACCGCCCCCCATATATTTAGCATAAATTCCATTCTCCGTATTAGCGATAATCTCTTCTGGAGTGGATTTGCCTTCCGCTATATAAGTATTCGTCATTCTGGAAGTCGGAGCAAAGCGGTAGGATTGTCTTCTGCCAGAACCCGTTGATGGCATGCCCATTCTTCGGCTATTAAATTTATCAATCAAGTAACCTTTTAATATCCCATTTTCAATGAGGACATTTTTTCGCACTTTTTCACCTTCATCATCGATTGTTATCGATCCCCACTCGTTCTCTAGTGTGCCGTCATCAATATATGTAACGACATCTGAAGCAACTTTTTCGCCTATCCGATTCGCAAAAACAGAGTTATTCTTCGCAACAGATGTAGCCTCAAGTCCATGTCCGCAAGCTTCATGAAAAATAACCCCGCCAAATTCATTATCAATAATGACCGGGAACTTCCCACTTGGACATGGTTCGGCACCTAGCATTGTCACAGCGATCCGAGAGGCTTCCCTCGCATAATGCTCAAGATTTAGATTTTCAAAAAACTCAAATCCCTTGTGAGCACCCGGACCGTAGAAGCCAGGCTGAATTTGGCTACCGTCAGAGGCAATGGATTGGATCGCCAATCTGCTCCTCACTCTCTTATCCTCAACCAATTTCCCTTCACTATTTGCAATCAGTACATTTTGCTCTTCGTCTATATAACGAATTAATACCTGCTGAATACTAGAGTGATAGTTTTTTGCTATTTCATAAGCCTTTTTCATCACATCCGCTTTGCGGAATTTTTCGGTATCTTTCGGATTTATTTCAATTGGATGTCCGCACTTAATAATCTCTTTAACAAGAGACTGTGGCTGGATAATCTCATTTCCAGTAATAGCATGGGCTGCATTTCTAGCTGCTTTTAACAATCCTTCCTTTGATGCATCGGTTGTATACGTATAGACACTTTGTAAACCTTTAAAAACCCGGATTCCAATCCCAAAATCCCTGCCTGACAAACTATTTTCAATTTTGCCGCTCTGAAGGGTCAGGTTATTCGTATATCGGTCCTCGACAAACACTTCAGAGAAATCACCGCCGGTTGCAAGCGCAGCGGCAAGGACATCCTCAATGACAGATGTTGAAAGCATGAAACTCCCCCTTTTGATCAGACTATTCAAAACCATCAAACAATAATATTATATTAGTTTTTTCCTATTTTTACTACTATTGTGGGTTTCGATATCTTCGTGGTCTGCTTTGATTTGTTTGACAATATCCTCCCAGACCGTTTCATCATCTGCCAAGAAATGTCCCGCTTCAGGCACAAAGTGAGAAACAGCTTCAGGTATCGCTTGCGACACTTTCTTTATCTCATCAAAAGGAGCCATCCGGTCACCCTCCCCGTGCCAAATATGAACCGGGATTTGTATATCACTTAATTGAAATCCCCATGGCCTTGACAGCAATTTGACTTCATCAACTGCCCCGTCTGTTCTTACTTGAAGAGCCCCCATTAAGTGTGCCATCATATCCTTAATCTGATCATCCGTTTGAATGAATTGGCGGTCCCATTCGTTTAAATGTTTATTTCCTTTTTTCATTGAAATCATAAATTTTTCCGGTTTCTGCCCCATCATCTTCTTTTGCATTTTATAAGAATAGTTGACTAGCCAAGGTACATGTTTACTTAAGATAAACGCAATTCGATTCTCCTTCACCATACTTTTTGGCGGTTTTCCATTGTCAAAAGGAGCTACACTTGAAATCATGGAAACATGATTTAATCGTTCAGGTATTTGGTATGCACAAGCGGCCGCAAAAGCTCCTCCACCTGACACACCTAAAACTGAAAAACGATCAAGACCAAGTTCATCCGCTAATTCCCCGACATCAAATGCCCAGTCAAGGAGGCTCCGATTTTTCTTCGGATCGGATGTTCCAAAGCCAGGTCTGTCTGTTGCGATGAGTCTCAGCCCGGATTTTGTTATCTCACTATCATCTCTAAACCATATTTTGGACCCGGGAGTTCCATGAAAAGCCATCACTGGAATTCCTTCCGCTTTACCGTATTCGATATAACCTAATTTGCGCCCATCTATTAACCGAAATACTCTCTCTTCCATTTTCCTATCCCCTTTATCGTTGTTACCTTCATTGTAAAAGATCACGTAACGAGGGGTTCAAGTGGGATTTTTAAATTTTTTTCAAAAAAATAGAAGCTGTCTAAGCAGCTCCAATTTATAAAACCCCTGAAAACAGTCTTGCAAATGACTCCTTCGATCTTTCAACAAAACCTCTTTTGAAATATTGAACAGGACTGATTTTTTCGCTATATTCCATATCTTCTTCGTAATGGGCTACGAGTTCCCGGATGGAGCTTGTGCCATACAGGAATACATTGACTTCAAAATTCAAGTGAAAACTGCGCATGTCCATATTAGCCGTTCCAAGCGAAGCAAGATTGCCATCAATAATAATAATTTTCTGGTGCAAAAATCCTTTCTTATAAGAATATATTTCTGCCCCAAAACGAAGCAGCTCAGGGAAATAGGATCTGCTAGCATATTGGGTTAGGAAACCATCATTAATTTCCGGAACCATGATTCGAACCTCTATTCCTTTTCCAGCAGCAACTCTTAATGCAGTCCGAATGGCTTCATCAGGTACAAAATAGGGGCTCGCTATCCAGATCGACTTAGTAGCTGAGGAAATCATGGAAAAATAAAAATCACTCATAAGCCCCTGCTGAGTGTCTGGACCACTCGCTACAATTTGTACCGCACCATCTAGGACATCTTCTTCTATTTTTGATTTATATGACGTATATTTCCCAAGAAGCTTTTCCCCACTGACATATTCCCAATCAAGTAAAAAGACGGTATGAAGGGAATACACAGCCTCCCCTTTAAGCAGCATATGAGTATCACGCCAAAATCCGATCGTTTTATCCTCACCAAGATACTCTACACCAACATTCAAACCGCCTACAAAGCCAACCTTTCCATCGATCACAATGATCTTACGATGATTGCGAAAATTAATCTTTTGATTAAAAAAGCCGTACTTTAATGGGGAAAATGACTTTACTTTTATCCCGGCCTTCTGCATAGCCTGTATATCTTCAGCATCCATTTTTCTGCTCCCGACTGCATCGACCATAAACAAAACCTCTACGTTTTTTCGCGCCTTTTCAATAAGGATTTGAATAATTTCCTTACCAAGACGGTCGGATCGGTATATATAGTATTCCATATGAATAAAAACTTCCGCTTCACTCAATTTTTCCTTAATTTCGGAAAATGTTTCTTTACCATCTTTTAATATCATTGCTCGTGAAGCTGTACTTATCGGAGTAGGAGAAGCATTGCTTGCATACTTTAAAAAAGAATGCTGAGTGTCCTGTAAAAATGAAAAATCAGGGGAAGATTCCTGCTGCAAAAGCTTCTTCCATTCATCTCGATCCCTTTTTCGCTTACTTTTAAAAAGATATCCTTTTAAATAAAGCTGTCCGGAAAATAAATAAAATAGATATCCTAAAACAGGGAAAAAAATTAAAACGTATACCCATAAAAGGGTATGCTGAGGAGATCGATTCTCTAGCATTAAGGAAAATATACTAATCGCGAGCGCTGAAAAATATAACAGTGAAATCACGGCTTTGACTTCCAAGCCGTAATGGCCGAAAAGGATCATATATAGGGAAAGTATTAAAACAAAAGCAATTAAAAACTCCAACCGGCGCTTTCTCATCTCATCGTTCTCCATGACTCATAAGTAGTAAAAACTGTATGCCTATTATTTCCTATATACCCAAAATTAAATATAAAAAAACTTGGGATTAATGTACACTAAATAGAATTAGAGTCCACGAGGTGAAGTTATGAATATTAGACTTTTAAATCCTGATGATGCTGTTGCTTATCGTGATTTACGATTAATTGCATTAAAAAATCATCCAGCAGCATTTGCATCAAGCTATGAGGAAGAAAAAGACCGCTCTTCTGATGATTATGGAGAACGATTTCAATCAGGTGATGCCTTTACCTTCGGCGCATTTGAAGGCGATGCTTTAATCGGTTCAGTGACATTGTTTATAGAGTCCAAATTGAAGTTAAAGCATCGAGCAAATATTTTTGCTATGTACGTTTCACCTGAAAAGCGTAAAATGGGCATTGGAAAACAATTAATATCTGCGGCAATAGAAAAGGCGAAAGAATTAAACCAGATCGAACAAATTTATTTAACGGTTGAGGCGACAAATGAACCTGCAAAAAAACTATACCATTCTTTTGGTTTCGAAACATTTGGAAGGGATAAAAAAGCGTTAAAAATCGGAAATGTGTATTTCGATGAGGAGCATATGGTGTTGTATTTATGATAGTTATTAATAAAAAAATTTGGTGATGTTCTTTAAGTGCATATCCAATGAATGATTTGCATCAAATGGAGATTCTAGTTTCCGTTATTCGTGAATTCTCACTGGAACGGGAACCAGATGCTGTGACTGATGACCACTTGTTCCTTATAATGGCAGCTGCCCATCTTCTCATTTATATTTCTTCACGATTTCCTGCAGTTTTAAAGCCAATCCAAGACTTCCTTCGATCTTTAGGCCTCCCGTCATAAAGGCAACTGCCGTGTTTAAATCATCCTTTAAAAGCTTAGAAAAGTTTTTATCGCTCATACTCAGTGTCACCTCAGGCTCCTGAGGGGCGCCATCAACGATCTCTACCTTCCCGCCCATTAAAATAATCTGTACTGTTCCGCTTTCATCAAGATTAACTTGAAAAACCCGGTCCTTCTCATTTTCAATATGTATTGGATTTGCATTCATTTTTTCGGCTAGTTGAAATAGCTCTGTTTTAACTGACAAACTTTTTCACCTCTTATGGTTAACCTTTCTTAATATAATTCTATCTAACTTGCTTATTTCCTTCTACAAAATGAATAATCATTCACTTTTTTCAAAAAAGGCCTCTCAAACAAACAACGCCCCACAAATGGAGGCGCTGCGTATTTCATATTATTTTTTCTTTCCTTTTTCATTTATTCCAATCGCTGCGCCGTTCCTGCTGGAATCAGCAACACCTTTGAACGTACCATTTTTATGATCAATATAGATGCTTTGGACATTTCCGATCGTGACAGGCTCAGAACTAAATTTATGTCCCATACTATTTATGCGATTTAGGATATCCGCAGAAATCCCAGATTCATAACGATATGAATTCAGGTTATTTGTGTAAATTCTTGGCTCCTCCACTGCTGCCTTTAGCTCCATATCATACTCAATGGCATGAAGAATTGTTTGAAGCACAGAGGTAATAATGGTCGGACCACCTGGAGAACCAACTGTTAGCACTGGCTTTCCATCTTTAAATACTATCGTAGGAGTCATGCTGCTTAATGGACGCTTATTAGGCTGCACTTCATTGGCACCGCCAGGAATGGCATCAAAGTCTGTTAGTTCATTATTTAAAAGAATCCCATAACCCGGAACCATAATCCCAGTTCCAAACAGCTGCTCAATGGTCGTAGTATAGGTGACAACATTCCCCCATTTATCTGTTACGGAGAAATGAGTCGTCTCTCCATATTTACGATCATTTGGCTGCTTTTTCAGCTTATAATTTGCTGCAGTTGTCTCGTATTTCCATGGGTTTCCTGCCGCTGGATTTTGGTTTACCTGATTAAGGTTAATAAGCTTCTGACGCTCCTTAATATATTCCGGATGCAGGAGCCCCTTTAATGGTACATTTACGAATTCAGGATCTCCAGCGTATGCAGCTCGATCAGCATAAGCGAGATGCATCGTTTCCGCAAGCAAGTGGTATTTCTGCCATGACTTCACATCATATTGGGAAAGTTTAAAGCCATCCAAAATTTTTAACATTTGCAGCAGGAACACTCCACCTGAGCTTGGCGGAGGCATACTCGCAATTTGATACCCTTGATAGTCTCCCCATATTGGTTTGTCGATGGTTACCTTGTATTTATTTAAATCTTCTGATGTCATAGAGCCGCCAAAATCTTGTACTGTTTTAGCTATTGCCTGAGCAACAGGACCTTTATAATAACCATCTGCGCCCTTTGAACGAATTAGCTTAAAGGTTTGGGCTAAATCCTTTTGAACAAGGATTTCTCCTTCACTCAATGGTTTTCCATTTGGAAGGAATACACCTTTTGCAGCTGTTTTTGCGAGCATTTCCTTATTATCCTGAATGGCATCAGCTAGAACGGAATCAATTGGGAAGCCCTTAACTGCTAGCATAATTGCAGGATTAATAAGCTGCGGCAATGGGCGAGTTCCCCATATCTCCAATGCTTTTTCTAATCCCTTTAAAGTACCCGGAACTCCAACAGCTGTGCCTCCCGTGGAACGTTCAGCAAAGGGAATAGGGTTGCCGTTTTTATCTAGGAACATATTAGGCTTTGCACCTTGTGGAGCTCTTTCCCTGCTATTAATAATCGTTGTTTCCTTCGTTTTGCCATCGTACACCATCATGAAACCACCGCCGCCAATACCCGACATCATGGGCTCAACAACATTTAAAGCAAATTGGATGGCCACAGCAGCATCAATGGCATTTCCCCCTTTTTTTAGGATCTCTGCACCAATTTCTGATGCTAGAGGATGAGCAGTAGTCACCATTCCATCCTTTCCTGACGCTACCTGACTATATGTACCATAGTCGACCTTTTTCGCCTTCGCCTGAACATTAAAAGGCAGTGTTCCAATGATTAATAGAACACTGAATAAAAAGACGAAACCTGTTTTCAAAATTCTCCCCATCATACTCCCCATCATACTCCCCCTCACCAAGACTTGTTCATATCTACTTTATGGAGAAAAGGCAGGAATATGAAGAAATACATGATCCTATTAAATTTTTGAATATATATTCCTATATGAAGGAGTAAGAAAGACTTANNTTAGTTAAAAAAATAACGTGAATTTCAATGTTTCCTATTAAATTAAAAGTTGGAAATATATTGTTTTTCTACCATTTCAAAATGGGAGGTTTTTACCTCTCTATTCTTCCAATTTCTTAACCAATCAATCACTTTATCTTTTAATTCGTTGTCTACAGGTTGTTTAATGGATTTCTTATTATTATTCATAATCTTGCTCATACTGTATTCAACATCGGTTTTACGGAGCATATGAGTCATGTCTTGAATAATATGTGTTTCGCATTCTCCTTGAACGAGTGCTTTAATTTTTTCTAAATCGCCTACCTTCACATTGACATCCTTTGATCCGGTAATGGCAAGGACAGGACAGGTTACCTTTTGTAACGGTTTGGATACATCAAATTGTACTGTCTCACGATTCCATTTAGCGTTCACTTTTTTTCCTTTATACTTTATGACCGGTTCATCCGAGGCTTGAAGGACTTTTACTAAGTCATCATTCATTTTATTAATTTTCTCATCTACTTTTAGTAATCTAGTTAGCCAACCTTGAAATCCTTTTAAAGATCGAATATCATTCATGATTTCCTGCCTCTGCCATGCCATCGTTTCTGCCAAAGGTTCAGCTGTGCCGGCAAGCAGGATCATTCCGTCTGCTGGTACCCTTTCATTCACAAATGGTGCGATTATAGTCCCTTCACTATGACCGAGTAAAATCACTTTATCGGCGTCAATTTTTGGATGACCTTTAGCAAATTCCATCACAGCCTGTGCGTCATCAATTAAATCGTACACGCCTGTTTCATAATAGTCACCTTTACTCGCGCCAACTCCTCTTTTATCATAACGAATACTTGCAAACCCTTCAGATGAAGCTACATCACTTAATTCTTTAAAAATATTCATAGGCATTCCCTCAGCATTCGAATCGCGATCGATGGGGCCGCTTCCGTATACCATAACAATTAAAGGGTATTTTTCAAGATTTCCTTCGGGAATGGTTAATGTCGCTGCTAACGGATACTGTCCTTTAATCATTACTTCAAACTCGTTACTCATCATTTTCATCCGCCCTTTTTTATTAATTTCGTATTTACCTTTTATTAAGACGTCTGAGGAAAAAAATCGCTCAAATATTTTTTCCACCAAACAAACTTTACATTGATAATATGGTGAAAGTAATCAAAATAATGAGCAGCAAAAACGTGCATACTTATATATAAAACAAATTGTATTAACATTTTAAAAAGATAAACTTAAAACAGTATCAAAATTTTGTTGTTATGATTAATCTTGTATATATCAGATCAGATTTATAGGAGGACAATATGGAAGCGTCAAAAAAATGTAAAGATTCATATGTAGTCAAAACTAGTATCGTTTTGCCGCCTGATACAAATGCTTACGGGACGTTATTTGGTGGAAAATTAATGGCGTACATTGACGATGCAGCCGCGATTTCAGGTATGCGGCATGCAAGAAGAAATGTCGTAACAGCCTCAACGGATTCAGTTGATTTCCTGCACCCCATTCATCAAGGGGATGCGGTTTGCTTAGAAGCCTTTGTAACATATACAGGAAGATCCTCTATGGAAGTATTTGTAAAAGTTATAGCGGAAGATTTATTAACAGGGGAAAGCAATGTTTGTGCCATGTCTTTCTTAACCATGGTGGCAGTTGATAAAAACGGAAAGCCTACACCTGTTCCTGCAGTCATGCCCGAATCAGATGAGGAAAAAAGCTTATTTGAATCAGCAAAAGAACGTGCAGAAATTCGAAAGAAGCGAAAACAAGATAGTGTGGAGAGGGTAAAGTCATACAAGATTGACCTTCCGTAAAGAAGCCATTTAGGCAATTTTTTTAGAGCAGCCACAACTAGGCTGCTCTTGCTTTTTCATCTAAATCTGACTGGAGATAGTAGTACACTAACACCAATTTTCTTGCAAATGGTCAGGTAATGCATAAGAAATAACAGAACAGCCCCTGCATTCATCCCAATGATTATGCCATCCATCTGGAAGCTGTGCATGGAACCGAGTACGTACATCACTGAAAAGGATACAATCGTTGACCAAACAAAATGGTAAAAAGCCTCTTTCATAAGTCCCAGGCCTATTAGGAAAGCCTGCATGGGGATGATGAAATAATGCAGCAGGAAAAACGGCCATAGCATTTGTAAATAAATAGCAGCATCAGAGGAATGGAAAAAGTTTAGTGTAATCGGTTCAGCGAAAAAGTAGAAGAAAATAACAGCTGGGATCCCGTAAAGAAATGTGATTATACATACTTGTTGCAAAAGACTTTGGAGCTTGTCAGTATTTTTTTCAGCATAAGCTTCAGAAACGGTTGGAATGAGCATTATGAGGAAGGAATGAGCAATAAATGCCGGAAAAAAGCCTACCGTCATCGCGATTCCAGCCAGCATACCAAAATGCTCAGTTGCTACAATCCCGCTCACTCCGGCTTGTAGTAAAGCTGCCTTAATGAGGAAGGGCTCTACCGCATGTGTCAAGGCATGGAATACTCTCAATGCGGTTGTCGGAATGGAAACTGCCATCAAGCTTCTCCATACTGTCCCCCCGCTCATTCTTTCAATTGGCTCCCTTTTCACGTGCTGAAATTGCAGGATAAACATATGAAGCAAGTAAAAGAAAACAACAATCTCGCTCCCTATGAAAGTACAAAAGGCAATTAAAACAGCCGTTTCTGTATCAAATTGAAATATTTGATACAGGAAGACGAGTAATATCAGCTGTATAAGCTTTCTCATAAAATTATAAGTGGCAATTTTCCCCATTTGCTGCTTTCCCATAAAAAAACCTCTTGTAATGGAAGAGAAAGAAACAATCGGGATAAAGGCAATGACAGCCCATCTAAGATAAGGATGATACTGATCAAAAACAGAGATAAACGGGATAATGATAATAGCCAACGGTAATAAAATAGCTGTGAAGATAACGGTTAATTTAATGACATGGTTGAGCATGCTATAATGGTATTTCTTGTCTTTTTCGGCAATAAACTTCGAAATGGAGATGGGAAGTTCAAAGCTCGCCAGCAAGACAATCAAGAAAATCGTTGGAAGAATGGACATATACATGCCGAGTCCTCTCTCCCCAAGTTCACGTGCCAATACCATATTCACTAGAAATTCGATGCATTCTCCCGCAAATGCGGCAACAGCTAACAATAATGTTCCTTTAAAAAATTTATTCATTTTGCCTCTCCTTATACATCCGCCAAGTATCACTGGCTGTATTGCCAGAATCGTATTGTATAAGATATGAGACAAGTCTTTGGAATATTATTTATGTTGTTTGTAAAGGTGAATTGTTTTTTTGAGAATCGATTTTGAGTGGAATGTTTTTTAGTGAAGATGCGGGGAAAAACTTACATTGAGGTTACCTATGTTAGCGTTTTTAACTAAAGAACGGAAAAACACTTACATTGAATGCAAAAAGAAGAAGGCCTGCAAAATCTCCGGCCTTCTTCTCTCATCCATCCTTATTTCTCAAGCATCAATTTTAAAATAAGCTCATCTGTTTGACGGGTACCTTCATTTCCTAGCTTGCAAAAGCTTTCGATGCTTTTCTCAACGTCATCGTGGATAAAGCCGTCAGTAGATTGAATTTCTTGGTGATTGAGTGCTAATAATGCTGATTGGACAGCTACATTTGAGCAGGTAGATACCTTCATTGCACACCCCGCCTTTGCCCCATCGCATATCATCCCAGACACATTTCCGATTGTATTTTGTACCGCTGCTTTTATTTGCTGTAGATTGCCATCCAGCAGGTAAACAATAGCGGAGCTTGCACCCATTCCCGCAGCTGTTACACCGCATAAGGCAGACAGCCGGCCAAATTTTGACTTAATATGGATCGTGATCAGGTGACTTAAAGCAACAGCCCGAATCATTTTATCCTCCGACACGTGCAGTTTTTCGGCTACGGCCACGACAGGAAGAGTAACAGCAATCCCTTGGTTCCCGCTGCCCGTATTGGCCATAACCGGAAGTGTCGAACCTGCCATGCGCGCATCTGAGCCAGCAGCGGCAAGTGACATCGCGGCAGTTGCTAAATCATCGGATAGGAACCCTTTTTTCACATTCTCTTTAATGGTTTTTCCGACATTTAAACCGTAATCTCCAGATAAACCTTCCATCCCGATAACCCGGTTTAATTCTATACTCCGTTTTACTAATGATAAATCCTTTACATCAGCCTGGAGTACCCAATGATAAATTTCATCAATGGTTAAACTTTCTAACTCCTCCTCTTCGGTTTGAATGCCAATATTCTCGCAGCCGCCAAGGAACTCAGGCTTGCCATCCACTTCAATCAACGTAATATTGCTATGATTATCCGAAATCACTACTTTTGAAATTTGTTTTTCTGTTTGAACCGTTACTTCAATATAAAGTCTTTTTGGTGATTCAGCCTGCCCTACTTTCACTTTCCCCTCTTTAATCAGCTGTAAGGCTGAGAGCTCATCAACATTTGTTAATCCCTCTAACAATTCCAATTTTTTCTCATGGTTTCCTGCAACCGCTCCGAGTGCTGCTGAGAAGTCCAGCCCTTTTCCAGACATCCCAGGTATTCCAACAGACTTTGCATTTTTGATAATATTCCCGCTTGCCTTTACGCAAATTTCTTGGATCGTTCCTTCAACATAGCTTTTCGCTGTTGCTGCAGCCAGTGCAATAGCAACTGGTTCTGTACATCCTAGTGCTACAACAAGTTCCTTTTCTAAAATTGCTAATATTTTATGTTTGTCCATTTTTTCGCCACCTGTCTAAAATCTTAATTAAATTTTAACATAACATTTGTTTTTATGTTTCACACGTTATTAACATTACATGGAAAACGAAATTGTGTAACAATTTCACTCATAACTACTAATTTTTAGGAAAATAATAGTAAAAGAATAAGCTAAATTCACTTTTAATGAGGGACATTGTATTGAGTCTGTTACATTTAACCATTGACCTAGTTGTTGGTTCCTTTCTTTTGTTTATCATCGCCAAAATTGTCGGGAGAAAGATTATTAAACAAATTTCTCCTTTTACATTTATATCTTCGATTGTTTTAAGCGAAATGCTTGGGAATGCTATGTATGATGCGAACTTGAAGACATTGGTTTTAAGGAGGACTGGTTAAAAATGCAGCTATCCTCTCAAGGCGTAACTGATTATAAAAATATTTTTCTAGCTGAATGGCTTGAAGGTGACGGACTTTTCATACAATCCATGAATCCGCCAAAACTGTCCACCCAACAAACTCAATAATGAAAACTGTCCTTTTTAGATGCCTAGCACTCCAGGAGTCGAAGCCACAACAATAAAAAAAGACCTTCTCGAAAAATAAACTTTGAGTTGGTCTTTTCATAGTTATTCTGTAAGTGAATGCTTAAAGGCATAGATTACAGCCTGAGTCCGGTCCTGAACGTGGAGCTTGCTGAGAATGTTGCTGACGTGAGTTTTGACTGTTTTTAAGGCGATAAACAGTTCATCAGCGATTTCCTGATTGGTCTTTCCTTCCGTCATAAGCAAAAGAATTTCCATTTCTCTACTGGTCAATTCTTCATGAGGAAGCTGTTGGTTCCTCTGCCTCATTTTCACCATCATTTTTCCCGTTACTTCCGGTTCTAAGACAGATTGCCCCTGATAAGTGGATCTGACTGCTTCAGCAATTTCGCTCGCTTTTGAAGTTTTCAGCATATAGCTTGTTGCCCCCGCTTCCAGAGCAGGATAAACCTTCTCATCATCCAAGAAGCTTGTCACAATAATAATTTTCGCGTCTGGCCATTGTTCAATAATATTTCTTGTTGCTTCAATTCCGTCCATTTCCTTCATGACCAAATCCATTAATATAATATCCGGACGTAAATCTAATGCCATATCAATGGCTGTTCTTCCATTGTCAGCCTCACCAACCACTTCAATATCGGGCTGTGCAGACAAATATGAGGAAACTCCAATTCTCACCATTTCATGATCATCAACAAATAAAACTCTAATCATTGGCCTCACCCTCTTGCTTCATAATAGGAATTTTCACTTCAAGTCGTGTACCGCTATTTTTCAAACTAATGATTTTGAGCGTTCCTCCAACCTCAACCGCTCGTTCATGCATATTCTGCAGACCATAGGAACCAGCTTTTGCTTCCTCAACGTCAAAACCAATCCCATCATCTACCACTCTTAAAATAACAAACTCATCCCTTTGAATTAGCAAAACTTCGAGCTTCGATGATTTCGAATGGCGGAGGGTGTTAGAAACCGATTCTTGAAGAATGCGAAATAAATGATCCTCTATACCTTTATCAAGAGGGAAGTCCTCGACTTTCCATTTAATATCCATCGTTACTTTTTGTGATAATTCGATGAGTAATTCCTTTATTCCTTCTTGAAGGGACTTTCCTTTTAAAGCAGCAGGTCTTAAATGAAGCAAAAGGGCCCTCATTTCGAGTTGTGACTGGTGAATCATTTCCTCCACCATTTTTAATTGCTTCGTTTCCCTTTCATTTGTCTGAGGCTTTGCCTCATTGATAGCTGACATTAGCATAGAAGCCGCGAATAACTGCTGACTGACAGAATCATGAAGCTCCCTTGCCAAACGATTTCGCTCCTGAGAGATCACTTCCTGCACGCGGCTCTCCATATCCTCCGCTTTTTCTGTTGCCAGCTTTTGTGAGAGTTTCGCCTGTTCGGCAATTTGCTTCTGAATTTTGCCTACTCTGTTTACAATAGAGTGCAAATCAGGAGGGGCATTCATTTCTTTCGTTTCTATTTGCCGCCCTTCCTCAATATGATAGAGCCAGCTATCGACTGTTTGAATTTGCTTCTTCCAATTGAATCCTGAAATTAAGCCGAACAAAATACCAATAAAAATACTGACACTCGGAACAAAAATAACATATGGAATATCCATAACATTTGTATCCCATAGCTCTTTCCAATCAATCAGCGGAAAACGAAATAGAAAAGAAAGAATAAAGAAGCTGCAGATGAGAATGGACACAGCTACTCCTATAACGACTTGACGCTGAACAATACTCATACGCGCTTCACCTCTAAGTCACCTACGGGGATCGAGGTAAAAATTTTGACACGTTGTTCAGCTTGATCATACCCTGAAGTTTGAACCTTCAATGTCTGATTAAAAACCTTTGGTTCCTGAGCTCCAAAGATTTCAACCGAACCAGCTAATACAGAGTGATTTACACTTATTTCTATATCATAAGGAACAAGGACTTGAATGTTCCCAATTAAGTTTCTTATATAGATAACCGTTTCCCCTTTTGGGAGAACAGTGTAGCTTAAATCAATAACGGTATCCCCGATTCCTGTCTGAATATTAATATCGCTCCATTCATAGACGTGATCGGGAGTCTTTTGCTGTCCGAATAATTGATTGCCGAAAAGCGGCTTATGCCGAATGAGCGTTTCATTCTCCAAATTCAAACTTGGTTCCTTCAAATCAGGCTTAATATGTGCTGGATTTTTCTTAGCCTGAACGAATTGGATTAAGAAATGGATTAAAATCGCCAACAGAAAAAATTTAAAAGTAATCATACTAAAAATACTAATAATCAAAAAGATAATTCCAAGCCAAAACAGGAGTTTTCCGGATTTACGTGGCATCCATTTCCTCCCGATATAAATCATGCCCACTTCCACAAGGAGGGAGAAAATCAATCCCGAATTAAAAAATGTAAATTCCAAAAAGAGAACAACTGCCCCCAACAATAATATCCAGCTTATATATTCACTCTTAACTCTATTTATCATGGGACTCCTCCCTCCTAATTAAATAAGCACTAGCGCAATGATGATGGATGGTTCTAAAATGTTCACTATGAAACTTCCAAAAAGGCGCAGATTTCCACGCCTTTTTAGAATACCATGTTTCCCTTATGAAATAGAATGGGTTTCTTCTTTTTTCATATCTTTTTCTATTTGTGCAATGCGTGCGTCAATCGTACTGCGATAATAGGAGCTGTTTACTTGATTTTCTAAACGATCTAAATACGACTCAATTTCTTGAAAACGGGAAGTTGACTTATTAGATGAAATGTCCTGATCCAGCACCTGATTCATTTTCACTTGAGCCCTCGTCATATTTTCACGGCCCATGAGCTCCATGCGGCGAATATGCATATCTTTCAGCTTATGCTTCATTTCTTCATATTTTCTTTCTAATTCAGCAAGCTGCTGGTTTGATTGGTTCAGTGCATCCTTAAGGCGTGCCGCACGTTCCTCATACTGTGCATGCTCCGCGGAAGCAAATAAGTAAAGTTCATTTTCTCCAGCCTGTGAAGCAATTTCAGCCTGACGTTTTCTTTTTGTTGCCAAGTCCTCTGCTTGACGATATTCCCTGCTGAACTCTTCCTTCAATGCATATTGGCGTTCTAGCAGCTTGCGGACTTTTTCCGTTTCCTTTTCACTATCACGTAAATATTGATTTAAGAGCGTAATCGGATTTTTCTTTTCCTTTTGATCTAGTGCCTCATTGATATCTGCTAAAACAGTGTTTTTTATACGAGTAAATAGATTTGTCATTTGTCTCTCTCCTTAAGATTATTAGTCTTTCTTTAATTCTGACCATTGCTTTTCAAAATTTGTGAATGGGTCGTTGTCTTCTACAATGACTGACTTTTTCTCATTCCATTTTTTATACACAACGTACAAGACATAAGCAGCTGCAATACCAAGGATTGCTGGTATATTGGAGGCAGTGGCCATCAGAGCAATAAAGCCGATGATCCCCCAGCCAATTTTCATTAATGTTGAATCTGTTTTCAGAAATTGTTTAAACACGAAGTACAGAATAACGATGCTGATTCCTAGCGCCACCAATGGTCCCAGATTTGACAATAATACAAATGCAGCAATTCCTCCTGCTAATAGTAAACCGAATTTTTTCATTTTCGTTTCCTCCTTTCTTGATATCATCTTACCTTTATTTCATTCTTCTCATAACGAGCCTGAGCTTTATTTTCAACTAGGTCCAGAGACCGAGCATATGAACGGCCTAAAGGTAGATCGTTGAAAACTAACAGTAAAAGACGACCAATTTTACCTAGCAGGACTTTAAATAATAACAAGGAACCTTACATGAATTCTCAGCACTAAACCATACTAGAATTAGGAGGTGTGCCATAACATGAACCTAGCTTGGCTCTGCGGAATTTTACTATTTATCCAGCCTGCTCAACCGCCTGATAGCTTAACAATTGAAAGCGAGGGAGAATCAGTCCTTACGGTTAACCGAATAGATTACACAACCCCTTTTCCAGATATTCCTTTAATCGATATAGAAAAACTAAATGATCTTCTTGTAGAGGTAGATAAACAAACATATCAAGCACCAAAAAATGCTTATATTAGCCAATCAGGAAATGTAGTAGCTGAAGAAATTGGCAGGAGATTACACCGAAGAGCCTTTACAGATCTGTTTTATACATATTTTTACAATACGAATACTTCTAAAATAGAAGTGCCAATACTTCCGATTCATCCACGAGTGGATCGGGATTTATTGTTGCATATTCATGTTAAGCGGATTGGAAGATATGTGACTTTTTTTAATCAAGGCAATAAAGCACGCTCTCATAATATTGCTCTTGCGGCAGAAGCCATTAATAATCAAGTTGTTTTTCCTGGTGAGACTTTTTCCTTTAATCGTGTTGTGGGAAAGCGAACGAAGAATAGGGGCTATATGCGTGCGCCTGTTATTGTTCGAGGAGAGTTAGCTGAGGATATTGGCGGGGGAATCTGCCAAGTCTCATCCACCCTTTATAACTCGGCTGACCGGGCTGGCTTAAAAATCATCGAACGCTATTCCCATTCCAAAAGCGTTCCGTATGTACCAAATGGAAGGGATGCTGCGGTCAGCTGGTATGGACCAGACTTCAGCTTTAAAAACGAATATAGCTTACCATTATTAATACGGGCGCGAGCTGCCGGAGGACAAATTGCGATCCACATTTATTCATCTGATGAAATCGAATATGAGCCCCGAATCGTTCCGGGTGCTTCGAAAACTCTGCCTGAAGAAATCCCAAGCACCGGAGAAGAAAGTTGAATATTGTAACAGGAGAGTTTTATTGGGGATGAGAAAAACCGGGCAAAAACTGCCCGGTCCTTTTTTCTAGTGAATATCCGAAATCTTTTCTTTAAACCTCTGTCATCATTCTTTTTTCTCGGAGAAACGTTGTTGCAGTATCTATTAATAAATTTGTATTCATTATGACAGAATCAAAATCAACCCATTCTACTGGTTCATGGAGCCCGAATCCAGAAGCACCAATATTAACAGTGGGAATACCCGCCTGTTGGAATATAGCTGCATCTGTCCAAAATCCCCATCCTACACTTTCAGGCTCCCTTCCTACTAATAATCTGTAGGATTCAGTTAATTTTTGAACAATCAATTCACTGGAATTACATGAAAAAGGATTCCGTTGAAAATACCAATCAATATGAGAACCTTCAGCTACATTCTGTACCACTTTTTCAATCTCTGTTTTTATATTAGATATGTTTTCTGAAGGTAGAGTGCGCCTTTCAATATGAATTTGACATTCTGGTGCATAAGTAGAAATCCCAACACCTCCACTAATTTGACTTACATGCATGGATGCGGGGCCAACGAGATCTTCCCTTCTGTTCCTTAATACATTTTTATCTAAATCATCTAGTCCAACGATGACCTTGCCCATCCTTGAAATGGCACTGTCTCCCAGATCCCATCTGCTGCCATGAGCGCTACGACCCCATGTAGTTACTTTTCCCCACAAGAATCCCCTGTGGGCAATGACCATTTTCAAATCGCTTGGCTCAGTTAGGATACAAGCATCTGCTTTATGATGAAGCACAAAGTGATCCGCTCCGATACTTGAGTATTCCTCATCACAAACAAGGGCCAATATTACTTTCCCCTTAATGGAACCTGAGGCCGCTAATGAAGCTGCAGTACTCATTATGGCAGCTATACCGGCCTTCATATCACAGCTACCTCTTCCATAAACTCTGCTTCCCTCTACTTTTGGATCAAATGGGGCAATTTCCATCCCTTTCGTTCCAACCGTATCCAAGTGTGCACATAAGCAAAGGGTCGGACCGTCCCCGTCTCCAACTTCGGCAAACACATTAGGTCGACCAGGTTCAACAAACTCTAGCCTTGCATCAACCTTATGTTTTTTGAGCCAATTTACCGCAAATTCGGCTATTTGTACTTCATTGTATCCCTCTTCCGATGCAAGAGTAGGGTTAACTGATGGGATTCTTATTAGATCCCTAAGTAACTCTAGAACTTCTGATTTTGATATAGTTAACAAAGATTATCACTCCAACTTGTATATATTTGCTTTGTATCTTTTCCTATCATTTCTTTTTCCATCTCTAGATGATTTACAATATAAGTATATTTTTATATTAATTTTAGAATTATTC
>NZ_JBALOZ010000222.1:17879-23030 GCF_036965125.1 Bacillus sp. JJ1503 | reverse complement strand
ATCATGAAGTCAATATATGTAACTCATACTACATATATAAGGAAATTTATATGTAGGAAGTGAGAAAAATGGAACAAACGGTTTATATTCGATTGAGACATCGATTGCAAGTTCGACCGCGAGCCTCCATTTTTGTAAAGGACATTGCGCAGATCATTGCCGATGAACAGATTTACGCCCAATTAAGAAATTTAAAAGTTTATGAGGTGAGTGAAAAGGATCAAAATATGATCGTAGTAGATGTAATGAAAGTAATCCGGGAGATCATTAAACAACATCCTGAAGTTGAGATTCAAACAGTAGGGCCATCACAAGTAATCGTTGAAGTGATTGCAAAAAAACGAAAGATTTCCATTCCGCTATTTTTTATTGTTTGGCTCTTATTATTTTTCGGTGCTGCATTGACAATCATGAATTTCCATGAGGATGTAAGCATGCAGATTGTTCAGCAGCGGATTTATACGATAATGACTGGGGAAGTCGATTCAAAGCCGTTAATTTTCCAAATTCCATATTCGATTGGTTTAGGTGCAGGAATGATTCTTTTTTTTAACCATTTATTTAAAAAGCGTCTAAATGATGAACCGAGCCCGCTGGAAGTGGAGATGTTTAATTATCAAATGGATTTAGACAACTATATATCTATGCATCAAAACAAAGAAAGTATGAAAAATATTGACGACCATTAATGTGATTATAGTTGTTTTTATTGGACTTGCCGGTGGTTTAGCAGTAGGCTCAGGCTTCGTAGCGTTTTTAACTGTATTTGGCATTATCCCAAGACTGACACAGCTTACTAAAACGATGAAAATGGTACGTTTTTATGAGTGGGCAATTGTGTTAGGGGCTGTTATTGGTGCAGCGGCTACTTTATGGGACCCCATTTTAACCCTTACTCCGTACCTTTTATTACCCATTGGTTTAGCCTCAGGCGTATTTGTAGGAATGGTTGCCGCAGCGTTAACAGAAGTATTAAATGTACTCCCAATTCTTGCAAAAAGAATTGGAGTTGACGGACAAATTGTCATTTTATTAATGGCGATTGTTTTCGGGAAGATCTTTGGGTCCTTATATCAATGGGTGTATTTTGTTGATAAATAATAGACCATACCACAATGAAAGGAACAATAAATATGGATGATAGGAGAAGCGTGATTTTAGTAACAGATGGGGATGACTATGCTAGAAGGTCTATTGAATATGTGGCAAAGGAAATAGGCGGAAGATGCATCTCATTATCCCACGGGAATCCCACAGTATTAAGTGGTCCTGCAATCGTTAAACTGATAAAAAAAGCTTCTCATGATCCAGTTATAGTTATGTTTGATGATAGTGGCTTCGAAGGAGAAGGAGCGGGAGAAAAGGCCTTAAAGTATGTAGCTTGCCATGAAGATATTGAGGTGTTGGGAATTGTTGCGGTTGCAGCCAAGACGAGGCAGGCTGAATGGACGAGAGTAAATGTCTGCATTGACCGAGAAGGGGGATTAACTCCATATGGTGTGGACAAATATGGGCTGCCTGAAATGGATATTGGCAGGCTAAATGGTGACACTGTTTATTGCCTTGATGAACTAAATGTTCCAATCATTGTTGGAATTGGAGATATTGGAAAAATGGCAAAAATGGATGACCTTGATAAAGGGTCTCCAATAACGAGGAAAGCTATTGAGCTTATTATGGAAAGGAGCGGTTATCGTGTCAGACAACAAGATGCAGAATAAAATGCCTATTCCTGAATCATTAGATAAAATTGAAAAATATATGGAAGAACGAATTGGGCTCGGTGTAAGCTTCGATTTAGGGATAAGAAAGCTGAAAATTCTTCGCAAAGATGTGCATTTGTATTATGTAAATGGCTTAACCGACTCACTGATCATCGTTCAATTAATCGAAGAACTAGTTGAGATTAATGATCATGAAAAACAATCCTCAAAAATTTTTGAAATTGTTGAAAACCGCCTAGTCCATGATGCTGTAGAAAAAATAAAGACAATGGATGAACTTGTAGATCAAGTACTATCTGGATTAATTGTTGTTGTCATTGAGGGAGAAATGACCGCATTTGTCGTTGATGTTCGCAGCTATCCAGGGAGGTCACCGCAAGAACCGGATACAGAAAAGGTCATCCGCGGATCTCGGGATGGTTTTGTCGAGAACATTATTTTGAATACAGCCTTAACAAGAAGAAGGATTAAAGATGAAAGACTTCGCTTTGAAATTACAGCTGTTGGTGAAAGGTCCAAAACAGATGTTGCCATCGGGTATATTAGAGATATTGCCGACCCTGATTTAATTAATATAATCAGGAAGGAAATTGAAAATATAAAAATTGATGGGATCCCGATGGCTGATAAAACAGTAGAAGAATTTCTTTTCAAACAAGGATATGATCCTTTCCCGTATGTTCGTTATACAGAACGAGCAGATGTTGCTGCAACACATTTACTCGAAGGTCATGTTCTCGTATATGTGGATACATCACCAAGTGTCATTATCACACCGACAACGTATTTCTATCATATGCAGCATGCGGAAGAATATAGACAGTCACCCGCTGTTGGGACTTTTGAACGCTGGATGCGCTTTATTGGCATATTTTCCTCCTTGTTTCTGTTACCGCTATGGTTTTTATTTGCTTTGGAGCCGTCACTTTTGCCGGAAAGTCTTTCATTTATTGGGCCAAATGAAAAAACAAACGTTCCGATTATCGTACAAATATTTCTAGCTGATTTTGGTATAGAGATTCTACGGATGGCAGCTATACATACACCGACCCCACTTGCCACGGCCATGGGATTAATTGCCGCTGTGTTGATTGGGCAAATTGCGATTGATGTTGGATTATTTGTCCCAGAAGTAATCCTTTATGTATCATTAGCAGCCATTGGAACCTATACGACTCCAAGTTACGAATTAAGTATTGCCAATAAAATAACAAGGCTTTGTTTATTAATCGCGGTAGCCATTTTCCATGGACCAGGATTAATCGTCTCAATTACATTATTCATCATTTGGCTTGCAAGCAAAAAGCCGCTGAATACACCTTATTTATGGCCATTCATTCCATTTTATCCAAAAGCACTACTGCAGATTATTGTTCGCAGGGCGGTACCAGGATCGAAGCTTCGTCCAAGTATTAACCGCCCTAGGGATCGTGTTAGGCAGTAATAAAGTGAAACTTCAATCAGTGGTGGGAGTTCCGATGCATTAGGTGTGTAAGTGCTAACGAAGACATTAGGCAGTGGCGAACTTAGTCGGCCTTCATCCCCCACTGTTAAAAGTTGAACAAATCTGCGAAAAAATAATAAAGCGGCCTAGTCATTGCGATTGTGATTAGCTTGTATTTATGTTAAAGTATTTGTAATATTTCCAATAGGATATTAAAAAAGACAGTTTCTCATGTAGAATTCTGTCTATATATTTCTAAAGAATGATGCTAAAGCTAAAAAAGAAGAGAATGGCGGATATGATTATCAAGCCTCGTTGTAAGTGAATAAAATAATATCTAAGGCATGTATACAGCTGTGCTTTTAGGAAGAGGGGAAATTATGTATTTACATGGCACATCAAAGGTTAATACTAAGGGTCATCTTGAAATAGGCGGAGTAGACACGGTTGAACTTGCTGAGAAATATGGAACACCATTATATATTTATGATGTATCGTTAATAAGAGAGCGGGCAAGGGGCTTTAAGCAAACATTCGAAAACTTAAAAGTACCTGCTCAGGTTGCTTATGCTAGCAAGGCCTTTTCAACTATTGCGATGGTTCAGCTTGCAGAGGAAGAAGGTCTATCATTAGATGTTGTTTCAGGCGGTGAATTATATACAGCTTTGGCAGCTGATTTTCCGAGAGAGCGTATTCATTTTCACGGAAATAATAAAAGCAAAGAAGAACTTGAAATGGCACTGAAGCACGAGATCGGCTGTATAGTTGTTGATAACTTTTATGAGCTGGAATTATTAAATTCCCTTTGCGAATTATTGAAAATGGACACAAAAATATTATTAAGAGTAACCCCAGGGATAGAAGCACATACCCATGATTATATTTTAACAGGTCAAGCAGATTCGAAATTTGGTTTTGATTTGCAAAATGGGCAAGCAGAAAAGGCTCTTAATATGGCGCTTCAATTTGAGAGAATAGAAGTACTTGGACTTCATTGTCATATCGGGTCGCAAATATTTGAAACAACAGGCTTTATTTTAGCGGCTAAGAAGCTTTTTGAAAAACTGCATGATTGGAAGGAAGCCTTCTCCTATGAGTCTAAGGTTTTAAACTTAGGAGGCGGATTCGGGATTCGCTATACGGATGAGGACAAGCCTCTGCCAGCGGCCCAATATGTAGCCGAAATTATTGAAGAAGTGAAAAAGCAGGCAGAAAATTATTCCATGAAGATGCCTGAAATATGGATTGAGCCGGGAAGATCTTTAGTTGGGGATGCTGGAACTACTCTTTACAAAATTGGATCAAGAAAAGAAGTCCCAAATGTTCGTCAATATGTGGCAGTAGATGGCGGGATGAGCGATAATATTCGACCTGCTCTATATCAGGCGAAATATGAGGCCGTGTTAGCTAATAGGGTACATGAAAAAACAGAGGAAACTGTATCAATTGCAGGGAAGTGTTGTGAATCAGGTGACATGCTTATTTGGGATTTACCTCTTCCAAAATCTGATAGTGATGATTTATTAGCTGTATTTTGTACAGGTGCTTATGGGTATGCTATGGCTAATAACTATAATCGTCTCCCAAGACCTGCTGTTGTATTTGTCGAGAATGGGGAAGCGAAGCTTGTTGTGAAACGGGAAACATATGAGGATTTAATTAGAATGGATCTTTCAATTAAACAAAAAATTAATAAATAATTAAAGCTGCCATTTAAAGGCAGCTTTACTTTATTTTCAGTATGTGGCATGGAAATAATGTTCTCTATCGTGTAAAATGAAGTTGTCCATAGTTTTTTAGATTTCTTTAGGAGGGGCAACTTAGGGTATATGAAGAAAAATAATTGGCTTCTTTTCGTTTTATTCTTAATAGGCAGCCTAGCATGGGGGCTTTTTTATTGGTTCGTTATTGTTCCATCAAAGTGAATCCATTTCGAAAATTGAAATTGAGAAGGATAGTGGAAAATAGCATTTGTGAGGGAGC
>NZ_JBALOZ010000222.1:12738-17819 GCF_036965125.1 Bacillus sp. JJ1503 | reverse complement strand
TTGCATGAATGAAACTAAGCTAACATGCAGAAAAGACTAATCATCATCGTGATAATATGGAATTCGCATGTAAAAGAGATTCCAATAAAAATATCGCATAAGTAAAACGGAGTACACGCAAAAACGGCAGGTCAACACTATGTTTTACTAATAATGAGGGATAATATGTTAATTCGATATAAAAAGGCTTTTGAAAAAATTGCTATGGGACTTTTATCGTTTATGCCAAATGAAAAGGATCTGAAGGTTTTACAGCAGACTATGAAGCAATATGAAACAGCTGAAAACAGGCAATTATTTCTATGGAAGGAAGGGGACGATATTATCGGCTTAATTGGCGTTTCATTTCTGGATGATTCAGCTATGATTGAGCATATTTCAGTCAACCCTTCACATAGGCATCAAGGCATTGGAACGACAATGGTTAAAGCATTGAAAGAAATGTTTGCAGAGAAAGAATTACGGTCAAACGAGATGACTGATTCTTTTCTTAATAAATGTGATTTAAATATAGATGCATAAAGTTTCCTTAACATACACAAAAGCTAAAGCAATCGGAGAATTTACCGATTGCTATTTTTTTCGGCTAGCTTCAGCGCCTAGCCCAGACGTACAGGACGTAATAGTGTCGACAATGCGACAGGACAAGGAAAACTTCCTCAGCGACACATAGCACGACCAAAAGTGAAGCTTTTGGGAGGACGTTGCGTTTTTGTCGACCTCGAGGTCATAAGCCAATCTGTCAGGAAGGTTAAAGTACAACCTTCCCGCCAGCTCGTCTTATGCTTGTCGGACTTGCAAAGGATGTGCTGACATCGGCGTTCGCCACAGGACGTGGCGGTTTTTAGTCGATGATCATCTGTCAAGGCGCTTTTGCTTTTGATCTCAAAGCAATTAATCGTTCTTGGATCACTTGGCTTCGATCTCTAAGTGAATGCCGGTGAATTAAATCTTTATTGTTTAAATCGCTGTCTTCACACCAGTTTAGCCCTAACTGTGTACATTTGTCCCTACAGCTGGAAATTAATGATGTATCCATTATCGGGAACATATAGCTAGTGTATTGACAGCCTTTCGAAAGGTCATCTTGCCTTTTTTCTAAATCCAGTAAAAACTTTCCCCTGTTTAGTCCCAACTTTTCTATCTGGCTCAAGTTCTTTTTGAAAATTTGGATAGATTTTGATAAGGTTCTTTTAGCGCCGCCAGTGTTCCCACGCCGGTGATGATAATTTGAGACTGCAAATAAAATAAGTCCAACCCAAATAGAATGTTTATTCTTTGGATGAACCCTTTTCCAATATTCCTCAAGAATTTCATGACATTCAAAATAATCCCGATCTCCGTGGAAATGAATTAAATAATCGATATATTCATTTGGATACACGCTTTCACCCCCGATCATGTTTATTTTAACATAAGAAACATAACGGAATGAATGCGAATAGGCTGCTCAAACATGATTTTTTCCCATACTTGGAAAAATAAAAACCCGGCTATGAACCGGGTTTACTTTAAATCTTACAAAGTTATTCATATTCTAATCTCCGAAGCCGTATGACTTCCTCTGACATTTAATTTGCTTACTTCATTAGAAGCACCAAGAAGCACCTACAATAATTAATAGGATAAACAATACGACAATTAAAGCAAATCCTGTGTGCCCAAAGCCTACACTTGACATATCTTATACCTCCTATATTTCTCTCATTTGGTTGTTCAAAATCATCATATGTGGGCAGATGTTAAATGGTATGGGCGAATGAAATGTTTTTTCTTCCAATTTCGTTAAATGAATAAGGTTTAAATTTCTATTGGATATCGAGTATGAATAATTTATACTTATGTTAGTGTTAACTGGGGAATTTAAATAGAAATTTTGGTGAAAATTTTATGCAGGATGTTATGCATTATAATGTAAAGATTGACGCGTTTGAAGGTCCGCTCGATTTGCTGCTTCATTTAATCCACCGGCTTGAAATCGATATATATGATATTCCAGTGGCGGAGATTACGGAGCAATATTTATTATATATCCACACAATGCAGGAGCTTCAGCTTGATGTGGCAAGTGAATATTTGGTGATGGCCGCAACACTTCTGGCAATAAAAAGTAAAATGCTCCTCCCAAAGCATGAAGAGGATTTACTTGATGATGGGCTGATCATTCAAGAAGAAGAGAACCCAATGGACGAGTTAGTTGAGAAATTAATTGAATACCGTAAATATAAAGAAGCGGCTGTTGAACTTAAGGAGATGGAACAAGAAAGAGGTTTGATGTTTACAAAGCCTCCAAGTGATCTTTCCGACTATGTAAAGGAAGTTCAGACTGAAAAAACGGATTTGAATGTGTCTCTATACGACATGCTCGGTGCGTTTCAAAAGCTATTGCGCAGGCAGAAACTGCAGAAGCCGGTTACAACAAAAATTTCTCGTCAGGAAATTCCAATTGAAAAACGAATGGCCGAGATTTTAGATGATTTAAAGAGTATTAGAGGCAGAAAAAGCTTTAACGATTTGTTTGCCGTCCCTGATCGTGAACATATTGTTGTCACATTTCTTGCTGTTTTAGAGCTGATAAAGCGCAAAGAGATACATATCGAGCAAGAGAAAAACTTCTCAGAAATATTCTTGATGATTATGTAGCTTTACGGAAAATTACATGACTGTACACTAAAGGGGGTATAGATACTTGGAGTTAATCAATTGGAAAAGCATTGCAGAAAGCCTTCTTTTCGCAGCTGGGGACGAGGGGCTGTCTCTGAAACAAATCGCCATTGTCTTAGAGATCGATGAAATACAGGCTGAATCGGTTATGAACGAATTAATGGAGGATTACACTGATTCTTCGCGAGGGATAACGATCGTTGAGCTTGCTGGGACCTTCCAGCTGGCAACGAAGAAAGAAAACTCCGATTACCTTAAAAAACTAGTCGTCACTCCGACAACTTCAGGTCTCTCCCAAGCTGCACTAGAGACACTTGCCATTATTGCATATAAACAACCAATAACTAGAGCGGAAATAGAAGAAATTAGAGGGGTCAAAACAGAGCGTTCCCTGCATACTTTAGCTGCAAAAGCCCTTATTAAAGAAGTAGGAAGGGCTGAAGGTACTGGGAGAGCCTATTTATATGGAACGACTAAGGAATTCCTTGATTATTTTGGCTTAAAGCGAATAGAAGAACTGCCGGCCCTTCCTGAAAAAATGGATGAGGACGATTTCCTTCAGGAGGATGCTGATTTATTTTTCGGGAAATTCCAGGAATCATTTAGATCTTGAGTTTAGTCATTTATCTCTAACTATTTATGTTAAAATATAACTATCGTTAATGATAAAATTATTACATATGGGGTTATTGTTCTGGGAGGGTATGGCATGATCATTAAACAGTGTAATGGCTACGAGCTCGAAAAAGAAAAGTCAAATACTTCGGAGGATTTCTTTAATAGAAGTGAAATTACCTTTGAAGAAGATGGTGCAGAAAAAACACTACATGTATTGTATGTCCGCTATTTTGAGGATTTGTTAAATGAATTTACACCGTTCGAATCGAATCCAATCTTTTCTGCAGGTGAAAGGGCAGTGGAATTGAAAGATATTGTTGCTCTGGTTTGCTTATTGAAAAATCCTGGCTTCCGCCACAGAAAACGGCTCTACATAAATACACAGATGGAATTTGCTTCTTATTTTCAGGATATTGATTTTTCTAAACTTCCTGCTATATTTGAAGCTTTGGGGAGTCAAAAAAGCTATCAACTCCACTCTCCCTTAGAATATATTGTTCAGCCAAAATAGCAAATTAAATGCAAAGCAGCCCACAAGCTGCTTTTTTTATGCAATTTTCCATGGAGTCGGTCATACGATAAAATCGGACCTAGAAAATGTAGGAAAAGAGGGATCAGCATGAGCCGTCTGGAAGAGTATATTCAAGACGTGTTTAAGTGGAATCAAGAAATGCGAGCATTTCTTGAATCGGAAGATACGGAAGGAAAGTCTGAACTTTGGACTAAGATGGACCGCCTGACAAATATAATAGAGGGGATTAAGAGCCCGCAAAGTATGGAGGATCTCTCTGTTGTACAAAGTTATGTTGATGAGCTCCACTCAGACATGGAGAAATATTTTCTTGAAAGGCAGCAGGTTGGCAGTATATATATGCATGAACCAAATGTGGCAGCAGGAAACCATGTGCTTCCTCCGCTGCCATATCCTTATAATGCGCTCGAGCCCTATATATCAGAAGAAATTATGAGACTACACCATGACAAACACCATAAATCGTATATTGATGGATTAAATAAAGCAGAGACCGCATTGCACGAGGCAAGGAAATCCGGAGATTTTTCACTAGTGAAGCATTGGTCAAGGGAACTGGCATTCCATGGCTCTGGTCATTATTTGCACACAATTTTTTGGAATAACATGAAGCCTAAAGGCGGAGGTAAACCATCCGGAGGTTTGTTGAAAGAAATCGAGAAATATTTTGGCAGCTTTGAAGCATTCAAGAAGCATTTCAGTGAAGCAGCAAAGCAAGTTGAAGGTGTTGGCTGGACTATACTTGTTTGGTCTCCACGCTCCCGTCATCTGGAAATCCTCCAATCTGAAATGCATATGCTTTTAACCCAATGGGATACAATCCCATTGCTAGTTCTGGATGTTTGGGAGCATGCCTATTATTTGCAGTATAAAAATAATCGTGGTGACTATGTAAATAATTGGTGGAATCTCGTGAATTGGAAAAATGTTGAAGAACGCTTCCGAAACGCATCAGAGCTAAAATGGAAACCATATTAATCAACTTAAGCTGGCGGAAAACATTTAGTTTTTCGCTTTTTTGTTTTTTAAACACTGTTATTTGCAAGTAGGTGCCCCAGTCAAGTTCGTGTTTTTTGTCATAACCCCGCTTGTCCCGCATAAAATTGTACAAAGAAAAGCGGAAGCGCCTTCGGAACAATCAAAGGACAATTGTTCCTGCGATGAATATTCGCAGAAGCTTTCCTTTGTGTCCAGCCCCGACAAGCATAAGTCAAGAAGGCGAGAAGGGTGTTCTTTCCCTTCTTGAATGATTGGCTTATGACCTCGA